>NZ_JBEXWT010000044.1:0-71219 GCF_040629945.1 Kitasatospora sp. NPDC005856
TGCACGGCTTCCTCCTCATCGGCGGCCTCCACCCCACCGGCACCACCCGCGCCGCACTGCTCCAGGCCGTCGACACCGTGCACATGGCCCTGCACCGCCGGCCCTGGTGAGCCCGGGCGGCGCCGCGGACGGCTGAGGTCCCTGTCGGCGCGGCGGGGGCCCGCCTCCCCTTCGGTGCGCGGACCGACCGCAGCCAGTGCGTCGTCGGAACAGGCCCCCAGCGGTGCGTTCCTAGCCTGGTGGCCGGCCCCGGGACACCGGAGCCGAGGGCGATCGCCCGGCCCGAGCGGGCGCCTTGCCGCAGCCGGGCCGTCCGTACGGACCCGCCGGCCCCCGGCGTGGTGCGGACGCCCCGAAGAGCCCACCGATCCGAAGAGGACTCAGCCATGACGACCACTGACACACCCACCGTCGTGCTGGTGCACGGCGCTTTCGCCGATGCCTCCAGCTTCGCCCGGGTCATCCCGCACCTGCTCGCCGACGGGCTGAACGTGGTGGCGCCGGCCGTGCCGAACCGCAGCCTGACCGGCGACTCCGCCTACATCGCCTCGGTGGTCCGACGGATCCCCGGGCCGGTCGTGCTGGTCGGCCACTCCTACGGCGGCGCGGTGATCACCGTGGCGGGCGCCGAGGAGAACGTCAAGGCACTGGTGTACCTGGCGGGTTACGCGCTGGAGGAGGGGGAGAGCCTGGGCGGACTGCAGGGCGGCTTCCCCGACTCCGAGCTCGCCTCGGCGCTCGTGTACAGCCCGTTCCCGCTGGACGGAGGGGACGGCGAGGGCACCGACGTCTCGGTGGAGGTCGACCGCCTTCCGGCGATCTTCGCGGCCGATGTCGACCCCGGGCTCGCCCGGGTCCTCGCCGTCACCCAGCGCCCGCTCGCCGCGGCGGCGTTCGGTGAGGCCGCGCCGACGGCGGCATGGCGGAGCAAGCCGTCCTGGGGGATCGTCGCCGCCGCCGACCGGACCCTCAACCCCGAGGTCCAGCGGTTCGGCTACCGGCGTGCCGGGGCGACCACGGTCGAGCTCGACTCCTCGCACCTGGTCATGCTCTCCCGGCCCGAGCGGGTCGTGGACGTGATCCGCGAGGCCGTCCGCTCCGTGGCCGGCTGACCCGGAGGCCGAACGCGCGACCCGGCGGGGCCCCTTCCCGGGGATCGGGAAGGGGCCCCGCCGAGTCGCGTCACGTTCATCGGACCGGGGCGGGCCCGACGGGGCGGTCGGACGGGACGGGCCGACTACAGGGTCCGGCGCACGCCCGCCTGCTGTTCCAGCCGGTGCAGCTGGCTGCTCAGACCGGCGTGCATGGCGTCCCGCACGGGACCGCTGCGCCCGATCCACAGGACCTCCCGGCCCCGGAGCTCCTCCAGCAGCAGGGCGTGGGCCGAGTACATCGCGACCGCCGCGAGGAGCATGCCCAGCGCTCCGGACACGTAGCCCAGCCAGGCCACGCCCGAGACGCCGTGCAGACCGGCGACGAAGTAGCGCGGTACGGCGATCATCAGGAGCACCCACAGCACCCGCTTCGGCCTCGCCACCGAGGCCATCAGGGCGGCGAAGACCGTGAACACCAGGTTCATCACACCCAGCACCTGCGCGCCGCCGGGGGCACCCGTCGACGTGACCAGGCCGTTGGCCAGCCAGGCGCCGGCGAACCCGCCCATCAGCGTCGCCGCGATGACGTCACGGGCGCCGAACGCGAGGATGCTGACCAGCAGTTGGAGCACGAAGGCGGAGAAGAACGTGAGCGCCACGGCCTGCCGGTGCGCACTGTCGATCAGGCCGAGCTGATGGCTGCTGGCCACGGCGGAGGAGATGGCCACCATGAAGAAGCCCAGGGGCATCGGCGAGGCGATCGGCCGCATGGTGATCCGGGTCATCGCGTGCAGGCTGGGCTCGGTGCTGGTGCTGGTGCTGGTGCTGGTGCTGGTGCCGGCGCTGGTGCCGGCGCCGACCGCCGTCGGGCCCGGCTCGCGCACGTGCTCGTCTTCCGTCACCACTGCCACCATCGTTCCACTCCTTGCTCCGGGTACGTGCTCTGGTATTCGGACGTCTCGGGGCGGCCGCGGACAGTGCGGCCACCCCGGTTCCCAGAGGTTATGAGCGGGGAGGAGGAGCGACTTGTCCCGATGTGTACGGATTCTGTCGTGCCCGCGCCCATCGAGGAGTACGGGTCCGCCCGTCACCCGTCGCGGTGCCGCGCCATCAGTGCGTGGGTGACGGCCGGTTCCCGGGTGAGCAGCTCGCGGGCGTCGGTCTCGAAGGCGTGGTCGGTGCCGGTGTAGCGCCCGTGGTGCTGGGCGCAGTGCTCCGACCACGACGTCACGGTGAACGACTCGACGAACCGCTCCGGCCGGGTGGCGTCCCGGTACAGGCCCCAGGTGACCGCGCCCGTCCGGCGCCGGGAGGACTCCACCTTCCGCATCGCCGCGACGAACGCCGGGGCCCGTTCCGCCCGCACCTGGTACGTCACGGTCACCAGGACCGGCCCGTCCTGCGGCGCCGGCTCGACGGCCAGCCGGGGTTCGGGCCACGCCTCGGAGAGCGTCGGATCGGTCCGGCCGCCGAGCAGGGGCAGCCGTCGCAGCGACAGCACCCCGGCGAGGAGGGCCAGGGCCGCCAGGAGCATCGCCACGGACAGCCCGGCGTGCTGGGCCACCTGCCCCCAGCACAGCGAACCGAGGGCACTGCCGCCCTGGAAGACGAGCAGGTAGAAGGCCGAGGTGCGGGCCCGCACCCACGCCGGCAGGGCGACTTGCAGGCCCGCGTTCAGGGTGGACAGCGCCGTGATCCACGCCGCTCCCGCCAGGACCAGGGCCAGGAAGGCGACCGGCACGCCCGCACCGACGGCCAGGGCCACCAGGGCGCCCGCGAAGACGACCCCGGCGAGCGCCAGCGCGCCGTTGCCGCCGACCTGTCGCGAGAGCGCGGGCAGCGCCGCCGCTCCCGCGACCGCTCCCAGCCCCACGGCGCCCAGGAGGAGGCCGTATCCGGCCGCCCCGAGACCGAGGGAGTCGTGCGCGGACACCGGCAGCAGCGTCCACAGGGCGGAGGCGCCGGGGACGAACAGGGCGCTGCGCAGCAGGATCCGGCGGATGCGCGGTGCGCTGCGGACGTACCGGCCGCCGGCCCGCAGGGCCGCGGTCAGGTGCTCGCGCTCCTGACCCGGCTGCGGTGCCCGCGCCCGGCCGCCGGGGCGCCAGGTCGCCAGTACGGCCAGGACCGCCAGGAAGGAGACGGCGTTGACGGCGAAGGTCCAGCCGACCCCGAGGGCGGCGATCAGCACCCCGCCGAGGGCCGGGCCGACGGCGCGCGCCAGATTGAGGTTCACGGCTCCCAGCGCCGCGGCCTGCCGCAACTCCTCCCGGGGGACGAGCGAGGGCTGCACCGCCTGCCAGGCCGGGCCGTTGAGCGCGTTCCCGCAGCCCAGGAGGAAGGTGAGCGCCAGCAGCGTCCAGGGCCCGAGCAGTCCCGCGAACGCCAGTACGGTCAGCGCGGCGGCCACCAGCGCCATGGAGCCCTGCATCACCAGCAGCAGGCGGCGTCGGTCCACGAGGTCCGCGAGGACGCCGGCCGGCAGGGCGAGGAAGAGCACCGGCAGGCCTGCCGCGAGCTGGACCAGGGACACCTGGGCCGCGCCGTGTCCGACCAGCAGCCACTGGGCTCCGACGGTCTGCATCCAGCTGCCGACGTTCGAGGTGAACTGGGCCAGCCAGAGGTCGCGGAAGACGCGCCGGCGCAGCGGCGACCAGGCCGAACCGCTCGCGGCGCCGGCCTGTCCGCCGTCGGTCCCGGTCATCGACGCACCACCTTGCCCCGCCTCGTCACGCGCTGTCGACGGAAGGCCCGACGACGCGACGGTACGGGGGGCGGTCGACGTCGTCGGGCGGTCCCGGGAGAGCCCCTCGCTCTCCGCCCCGGGAACGCTAGCGCCCGGCCGCTTCGGCGGGCTTGACCGTCAGCGCCCACCGCTGTGCCGCGCCTGCACAGCCGGGTTCCGGCGGGACGCAGCCGACGGGACGCAGCCGGCGGTGCGCGGGTCGGCGGGACGCGGGCCGGTGGTGTGCGGGTCGGGGTCAGATCCGGGTGGCGGTGACGACGGGGGTTCACCCGGCCTGCCCGCAGGGCACGAAGGGCTGGATCGGCTCGGCGGGCCACGTCGGGTCGATGTCGCTGAGGAGGACCAGGCCGGCCAGCACGGCGGCGATGCTCCCCTGGATCTGGGAGCCCACACCCAGCCAGGCACGCAGGTTCCTGCCGTAGCCGCACGGTGGCGGCCGTGACGTCGAAGTCGGCCGCGAGTTCCGGGTCAGAACTCAGGCCCGTTCCTCGTGAGTGCATACCTTCGCGGTCCACAGCCCGACGAGATCGCGGTAGAGAGCGGACTCCGCGAGCATCCGATCGTGGCTCCCGATCTGCGGGATCCCGCCGTCCAGCACCATCACCCGATCCGCGGCCCGGGCCGAGCTGATCCGGTGGGCGATGACGAACAACGTGCCGGGGCGCTCCCGCATCGCCTCCTCTGCACGGGCCTCCGCCGCTGGGTCCATATGGCACGTCGCCTCATCAAGCACGATCAGCCGGGCCGGCGAGAGGTAGGCGCGTGCCAGGGCGATCAGCTGGCGCTGGCCGGCGGAGAGGGCATCGGGGTCCACGAGACCGTCGTAGCCATCGGTCGTGGACACCAGGTCCGTCAGGCCGAACTCCGTGACCGCGCGGTTCATCCGGTGGTCGTCCGCTGGACCGTCTGCCAGGTAGCCGAGGTTCTCACGGAGCGTCCCGGTGAAGACGTACGCCTCCTGTGGCAGATAGGCCCGCAGCGCGGCCTGCTGGACGGGCGCGAGTGAGGTGAGGTCGACGCCGTCGACGAGGACCCGGCCGCGGGTGGGCCCGTAGGTGCCGGCCAGCAGGGAAGCCAGCGTCGACTTGCCGATACCACTGGGGCCCACGACCGCGATGTGCTCGCCGGGCGCCACGTGCAGGTCGATGCCGCTGAGGACGTCGTTCGCGGCCCCCGGATAGGAGAAGGACACCGACTCCAGGACCACCTCGACCTCGGCGTCTCCCTCCCCGACTCCAGTGGAGGATACAGAGGCGGGGACAGCCGGTGCGGGCGCCGGCCCGGCGCCGCCCGGCCGCGGACCCGGGGCCTCCAGCAGCCGCCCGAGCGTGACGAATAGCCTGATGCCCGTAGTGCCCACGCCCTGGACCAGGGTTTGCACCGCAGGGCGCAGGCTCTGCGCGAGATAGGTCAGTATGCCCAGGATCGTGCCCGTGCTCATGGCCTGGGCTCCCCACTGTGCCCACAGCAGGACCAGGACCAGCGGCACCCAGCCGCCCACCCCGAGAGCGAGGGTGCGGAGCGCGGTCAGGCGGGCGAGGACGGTCTCCGCGCACGCGGTCTCCTCCGCCACGTCGTCGAGCCGCCGCAGAGCCCGTTCCTCCAAGCCGTATGCGGTGATGTCCCGCAGTCCCGCAGAGAGCTGCCAGGCCTCGTGTGCGAGGGATTCGGTCGCCA
Source organism: Kitasatospora sp. NPDC005856 (assembly GCF_040629945.1). Classification (NCBI taxonomy): domain Bacteria; kingdom Bacillati; phylum Actinomycetota; class Actinomycetes; order Kitasatosporales; family Streptomycetaceae; genus Kitasatospora; species Kitasatospora sp. NPDC005856. Next base: position 5,518 of record NZ_JBEXWT010000044.1, read on the forward strand.
GGGTGCTGCGCATCTGGGTGCGGACCACCCCGCGCAGGGACAGCAGATAGCAGCCGACGCCGACGGCCACGGGGGCGAAGACCAGCAGGGCAACGGTCGGCTCCAGTGTGAGGGTGCCGACGCACACACCGACGAAGGAGAAGGCGAAGCGGCCCACCACCGCCACCAGGCTGCCCGCCGCTTCCCGCACGATCTCGACCTGGCGGGTGAGCCGTGCGACGCCGGAGCGGTCCTGCTCCACGCGGCCGCCGGTCAGCGCGTGTCGCAGTGTGCCCTCCACCGTGCGGGTCACCAGCGCGTCACGCAGGGGTTCGACGAGGGCCGCGGTACTCAGGAGCGCTCCACGGGCCCCGAACGCACCCACCACTGAGGACACGGCGAGCAGAGTCAGCCACCCGAGGCCCGCCAAGGGTTCGCCGGCCAGAAATCCCCGGTCGATGGCCAAGGCCACGACGTGCCCGGCCGCGAAGGCGGGCAGGGACTCCACACCTGTCCACACCAGGACGCGGAACAGCGTGCGGCGGTTGCCGCGCAGCGACTGCAGCAGATATCGCCCCGCAGTGTGGTCACCGGTGGAGCTCATCGGGTCGCTCCCGCCGCGTCCAGGGGTGTGCGGGTCTCGGGCCGTTCCTGGAATATCGCCCGGTACCCGGGTAGTTCCCACAGCTCGCTGTGCGTTCCGGTCGCGCGAACCTGCCCCGCCTCAAGCCATACCACGGTGTCGGCGCGGGCCGCGCTGGAGGCCCGGTGGGCGACGACCACCCGCGTTGCCCCCGAGGTGTCGGCGGCCAGCGCCCGGTCGATCTCGTACTCCGTGGCCATGTCCAGGCTCGATGTGGCGTCGTCGAGCAGCACGAGCCGGGCGGGCCGTACAAAGGTCCGGGCCAGGCCGATCCGCTGCATCTCGCCGCCCGACAGGGCCACGGACGCGACGCCGGTGCCGTATCCGTCCGGCATCTTCTCGATGAAGGACGCGGCGCGGGCGAGCCCGGCGGCGCGGGCCACGTCGTCAGGCGTGGCCTTGGGCGCGCCGACCGCGATGGTGTCCGCGATGGTGTCACCGATCAGCTCGGGCCGCTCGAAGGCGAAGACGACCGAGCGCCGCAGCGCGGTCCTCGACAGTGTCCGCACGGGCACCCCGTCCAGGTACACGGCGCCGCCGTCGGGGTCGAAGAGGCGGCCCATGAGTGCCGCCACCGTGGATTTCCCCGAGCCCGACCGCCCGACGAGCGCCACCACCCCTCCGGGCGGTACGGCGACGTCGAGGCCCGACAGGACGGTGCGCCCGGCGCGTCGTACGGTCACGTTCTTGAGTTCGACGCCCAGGCCCGTGGAGGTGACGGGCCCGGGTAGGTCTGCCTCGCCGTACTCCAGGGCCGGCAGCGCCGCGTACGTCGCCAGTTGCTCCGCTCCGGACCGGGCCCGGGCGAGTTGGTTGACGAACAGCACGGTCATGCCGAGGCCGGTGCCGATGGCCGCGTACTCCGATGCTGCCAGCATTTGCCCGGAGGAGATGCGGCCGCGGCAGAGTTCGAGCCCGGCGGTCGCGACGACAACGATGTGCAGAAGGGGGAACAGCACATGGCCCTGCGCGGTGACTTTGGCCTGGAGCCGCCAGAGCGCGTCCCCGCTGCGGCGCAGCCGCGGCAGCGGCTCCACCACGCGGGCCACTTCGCGCTCCAGGGTGTGGGACGCGGCGATGGTGCGAGCACCGCCGAGCGCCTCCGCGAGCCGGCTCGACACCGCGCTCTGCTCCTCCAGGTAACGGGTGACCAGGAGGGAGCTGTCCGCGGCGAACGACCTGAGGCACCAGGCGACCACGGGCAGGCCGCAGGTGAAGACGAGCCCGATCCACACGTCCGTCGACCACAGCATGAACAGGCTCACCAGCGCCGGAAGCAGGGAAAGCACCAGCCACACCGCCGCGTTGGTCCCCATGGCTGCCGCGGCGGCGCTTTCCAGGACGCAGGCCGCGAAGCCACCCGGTCCTCCGCCGGTCCGCGGGCGCGGTCCCGCATCCACGAGCCGTCTGGCGGCCATCCGCCGGTAGAAGAGCGCCGAGCGCGCCTGCACCACGCCGGCCCGGTAGTCGCTGTACACCTCGAACGCCACGTAGACCACCACCAGGGCCAGGCAGGCCGCCAGCCACCGGCCGAGGTCGACGCCGCCGACGAGTGCGTCGACCGCCTTGCCCAGCACGGCCGGCAGGGCGAGCTGGGCGGCGGCGCTCACACACCCGGTGGCGGCGAGCACGGCGGCGCCGGCGGCCTGGGCGCGTGCCGCGGTGCGCAGCAGTCGTATCCCCGTACCACCCACCACTGGTCTCCACCTCGTTCGTGCGATCACGGCGGCTGAGCGCCGGCCCCGGATGTGGCGAGCGCCTCGGGGACTTGTCGTCTCCCCGAGGCGCTGCCGGAAGTCCGGGCGGCGGCGGTCACAGTGGGCCGCCGTCCACCCGGACGGACGTCTCGGTCAGCCTCAGCAGAACACCCAGCTGTGGCTGGAACAGGTCGCGCTGTTCGAGCTTCCCAGCGGCTGCGCGGACGTGTCCGGCAGCTCGAGCCCCTGAAGGTCGAGGATCGCCATGAGTCTTCCCTCCCCTCGGTTCGTCTCTCGTCGTCACGGCCCGTACGGCCGCGAGCCGACTCGGGATCAGCAGAAGATGTAACTGGAGTTGCTGCAGTTGTTGCTGACACCGCTCATGGGCGCCATCCTGTCGCCCTCGGGCAGCTCAAGCCCCTGAAGGTCGAGCACCATCGGGTTCACCTCCCCTCGTGGATCGATCGGTGTTGCCCCGCCCGTGGTCCGGGTGGGAAGTCGTGGGGGTGCCGCCGGGGAGGACGCTGGACAGCAGGGGGAGTCCGGGGTGCTCCCGGCCCAGGGCCACCGCCAGGGCGGTGAGCACACCGGCGTTGCCGGTCGACAGGTCCATGGACAGCCGCATGAGCATTTCGCCGGGGAAGGCGAGGCCGTCCTCGTAGGACAGGGCGTGCAGGTTGAGGAGGCCGATCTGGCGGTCGAGATCGGCACGACCTGCCTCACTGGGGCGCGTCCTGGCGCGTTCGGCGAGGTACAGGATGATTCCGGCCCGCCCGTTGAACAGGTCGGACTGCACGTAGAACTGGGACGAGGCGGCGCGGGCGATCGCATCCGAGGCGGTGACGAGCCGTTCGTCCGAGTCGTGCCGGAGGTACTGGTCCAGGACCAGACCGATGCCGACGCTGCCGGTCGCGAGGTACGGCATGGTCCGCCATCCCTCGTTCACGTGCATCATCCCGTTGTCGCGTGTGGTGCAGCGGCGCAGGTCCTGTTCGAGGGCGGTGCGGGAGAGCCGCAGGTACTCGCGGTCGCCGGTCCTCTCGTATAGGCGCAGGAAGAAGAGGGCCGGGCCGGAGGAGCCGCGCATCAGCCCGGCGTAGGGGTGTGTGCCCCCACTGGTGGTGGCGACGGAGTCGGCCGCGCCCAGCCGGTCGGAGATGAGCTCGGCAGCGCGCAGGTACTCGGTGTCGCCCGTCCTCCGGCTGAACGCCAGGAGGTTGAGCCCGATGCCGGCCAGACCGCCTTTGAGGTCGCTGCCGAGCATCTCCCACTTCTCCTTGAGGCACGCGGCGAGCAGCTCGCGCGCGGTGTCCTCGTCGCCGAGCCTCAGCAGGGCGTGGGCCACCCCGTGCATGCCGTCGTACAGGCCGAGCCGGTCCTGCGGGCGGGGCGTCAGAGCGCGTTGTGCGAGCCACGTGCGGTATTCGGGCGGAAAGTCGACCCCGGCGTCGAGGAGTGCGAGGAGCACGCCGGCGGCCCCGTGCTGAAGGTTCAGAGCCCCGGTGTGGAACTGCTCGATGTCACCGGGGAACAGCCGGTCGTCGCGCGAGGGGGTCGCGCTGCGCAGAACGGCCCGGCCGAGCGCGTTGCGCAGCCGCGGCCACTGCTCGGGGTCGGCGGTGATCCGCGGCATCCGGTCCAGCGCGGTCTGCGGCCGGCGACGCACGGTGGGCGTCGGGCTGGCGGTGATCCTTTCGACAGCCTCGTCGAGGTAACCCGGGGGCAGCGGGAACACCTGCCGGATGTACTCGACGAAGTGGTGTGCCTTCCCGAAGTCGTGTCGGAGCAGGGTGGTGAGCGGCATGAACAGCGAGAGCCGCAGGCAGCCGAGTGCGTAGTGGTCATGGTCGAATCCGGTGCGGTCGGCCGGCGCCGCGAACGCGGGGTTCACCAGGCTGGGCTTCACCCCTGCCTCGGCATCCGATGCCACTTCGTAGTCGATCAGCGAGACCGTGCCGTCTTCGCCCACGAGGATGTTGAAGGGGTGCAGGTCTCCGAAGACGATGCCACGCTCGTGGATCTCGGCGACGATGGCCTCGGTCTGCCGTGACACCTCCAGGGCCCACTCCGTGTAACGCGCCGCTTCGGCGGGGTCGGTCTCCCCCTCGTTGAGCGGGTAGCGCCGGGCGAAGGTCCTGCTGAGCGTCTCCCCCTCGACGAACTCCTGCACGAGGAAGTGGTGCCCTCCCCATTCGAAGTAGTCGATGAGTTCGGGTACGCCCGTGACACCCCTGAGTCGCTCCAGGATGTCCCGCTCGTGACGCAACCGGTGCACCGCGTCCGCCGCATCCAGGGTCAGCCCGGCATGGGGGCGGGCCTCCTTGAGGATCACCTTGCGGCCGCTCTCCCGGTGCCGGGCCTCGTACAGTCCGCCCGCGTTGGAGAAGTGGACGGCGCGTTCGATGGTGTAGGCGATGTCGTCCGTGGTGCCGCTCTTGCGTGCCTCGATGTGGGGGGCGAAGAACTCCGGCACGGTGACCCACGCCGGGACATGGAAGACCGGGTCACGGCGGTCGGGCACCAGGTTGCCGTGGTCGTCCTCGATGGCGCCGACGAGTGCGCCCGTCTCCGATATGCAGTGCCGCTCGATGAATCCGCCGTAACGCACGTACAGCGGACCGTTTCCCCAGCGCAAGTCACTCAGAATGTACGGCCCTTCCTGGCCGTCGAGCTCCTGGCCGAGCTCCTCAAGAGTAGTCCGCAGAATCCGCTCGTCCAGCGGGTAGACGGTGATGAACTTCCCGCTGGACCCGCGGTCGGAGTACTTGAGATTCCGATTCTTCAGGACGTGGCGCCCGGAAAGGTACTTGAAGGATATGTCGCGCGGCACGCAGTAGCGGTACACGGATTCCAGCACGGCATCTGCGTTGGCGCCTGTCGCCGAGACGTGGATCTTCCATCCCTGCATCGGAAGCCGCTGCTCAGGCGGATTGCAGACGATCCAGTCCTCCTTGGCGAACTTGGTCCATCCAGGAGGGAGTCCGATGGAATCCGCGGCGAAGGCGAGTTTGACGATCTCTTCGGCGCTCGCCTTCCGATCCGACAGGTCGTAGAAATAGCGGTCTGCCAGACAGTAGACGTCGTAGCGCTTGTCCACCATTCCCCCTGGGATCTCCCGGTGTTTCACTGACAGGAATATCTTCACCCGTCGAGAGGGGGCGAACAAGTGTGTTCCCCACGGCTGTGCACATGGATTACCCATGAGGGGCGACCCGGTTCACAGATCTGCCGCGGGGCGGATTTCAGGGCAGCACAAAAAGCCGCCGGCCCGAACGGATCCCACCGCTCGGGCCGACGGCCCTGTTCTGTCGGGCCTGCGCGGCCCGCCCGTTACTCGGCTCCGCGCAGCGCGGCGGACGGACGCTGGCGAAGGGCGATGCGCGTGGTGGACACGCCGGTGGCAAGAGCGAGGACGCCCGCACCGCCCAGGATGAGGGCGAGCGTGGCGCCTTCGAGGCGCGGGTACGACGAGCCGGTCAGGGCCTGGCTGAACGCCGCGAGAACGGCCCCCGCGACCAGCGATCCGACCAGGAGCGCGATCAGCACGGTCACGGCGGTCTCCAGGAGCATCATGCGGGCGACCTGTCTACGGGTGGCGCCCACGAGACGCAGCAGGGCGAACTCTCCGGAGCGTTCCATCGTCGTCATCACCAGCGTGTTCACGACCGAGATCGAAGTGAAGACCGTCACCACCCCGAGGAGCAGGTAGGTGACGGTCATCGAGGCGTCCTGGCGGCGCAGGGCCTCGGCCCGGTAGGCCTCGCGGTCGAGCACCTGCCAGGACGGCTCGGCCCGGCGCAGTGACGCGAGGCTGTCGTCCACCTGCCGCTCCCGGCCGGGCTGGGCGCGAACGTACACCGCGTCCAGGAGCAGCGGCCTGTCGTACAGGTGCCCGGCCGCGAGAGGCTGAGGCAGGACGGCATCGCCGAAGCCGCGGGAGCGGCTGTACACGGCGGCGACCCTGGCCTTCGCAACCTGGTCGTCCTCCAGGGTGACGCGCACCTCGTCGCCCGCCCGAACGTGGGCGCGTCGGGCCAGGTCCTCGCTCAGCGCGACCTCCCCCGCGCCCAGTTGGCCCATGCGGCCCTGGACGACGCCCAGGTCGAGGACCTCGTCCAGCGGTCCGTCCGAGACGATCTGTGCGATGCCGCCGGGGCCCGACTGCCAGGACTCGGAGTCGCCGACGACCTTCACATAACTGCCCGTGGTGGCAACCGCGGTACCAACTCCCGCAGCACCGCCGATCGTTGCTGCGGCCGAGTCCGGAAGTCCGTCACCGGCCCTCTGCACGATCCGCTCGGCCACCATGCGCTGCCGGTCCTGCTCCGACACTTCGTGCCACTTCATCTGCGGTACGAACAGGGCCACGGCGGCGAACGCGACGGTGAGGGCGAGCGGGGTGGCAGCGGTGCCGAGTCGGCGGAAGGCCGTGGTGAGGTTGGTCTTCACCAGCAGTCCCATCACCGGGAACAGGAGCTGGCAGAGCAGGCCGAGCACGCTGCCGGCCAGCTTGCCGATCCAGGGGGCGAGCAGCCCGACGGCGGTCATCAGCACCATGACCATGGCCCCGGCCGTGGTCGCGGCGTCGGAGCCCCCCGAACTCCTGATCGCCGTGAGCCCCCAGACACCCCCGACCAGGACCGCGAGTCCGAGGCACGTACGGACCGCACCCACCCGGCGGCGCGGCACCGAGGCCTCTCCCAGAGCCTGGACGGCGCGCACCCGAGACGCCCGCCGACCGCTGCTCCACACCGCGGCCTCGGCGGTCACCCAGCAGATCAGCACCGCGATCGAGATGCTCGCCGGCCCGAACTGGAGACGGAAGGCGCCGGGAACCAGGCCCTGGGCCACCAGAAAGGCCCGCAGTCCCACGGCGAGCAGCAGGCCGAGCCCACAGCCTGGGACGGCGGCGAGGACGGTCACGACGAGCGCCTCGTAGGCGACCATCCGACGGACCTGGCCGGGGGTCGCGGCGACGGCCCGCAGCAGGGCGATCTCCCTGGTTCGCTGCTGGACGGACAGGGCGAAGGCGCCTGAGATCGCGAAGGCCATGACGAACAGGCAGATGAAACCGAAGGGCACGACGAACGACACCACGTCCGCGCCGCCCTGCCCCGGCGCGGCCCGGTGGCCGGAGTCGAGCAGCACCCCGCAGGCCGTGACCAGTGCCTGCGCGCAGAGCATGGCCACAAGGGATCCGGCGAACGAGACCTTGCGGGCGCGGACGGACCACCACGCTAGGAGGAACAGCATGGATCAGGCCCCCACTCCCGCCATGCGCTCGGCGATGGTGCCGGCGGACGCCCCGTGCAGGACCTCGGTGACCTTGCCGTCCGCCAGGATCAGTACGGAGTCGGTGTACGAGGCGGCCACCGGGTCGTGAGTGACCATCAGGACCGTCTGGCCGACGTCGTCCACGAGACCGCGGAGCAGTTCGAGGACCTTGCGGGCCGAGGTGGTGTCCAGGGCGCCGGTGGGCTCGTCGGCGAAGACCACCTCGGGGCGGGTGATCAACGCGCGGGCGATGGCCACCCGTTGCTGCTGGCCGCCGGAGAGTTCGGCCGGCCGGTGACCGCGCCGATCGGCGAGCCCGGTGTAGTCGAGCAGTTCCTCCAGCCAGGGCCGGTCGAGCTGGACGCGCCGGCCGGCCAGCCGCACCGGAAGCGTGATGTTCTGCTCGGCGGTCAGCGCGGGCAGCAGGTTGAACCCCTGGAACACGAAGCCGATCCGCTCGCGCCGCAGCACGGTCAACTCCCGTTCGCCCAGAGGCCCCAGATCCCGGCCGCCGATCTCGACGGTGCCGTGGTCGGGGCGGTCCAGACCCGACGCGCAGTGCAGGAAGGTGCTCTTGCCGGAGCCGGAGGGTCCCATCACGGCGGTGAACGTCCCGTACGGCAGTTGCGCGGTGACCCCGTCGAGCGCCGTCACGGCGGACCCGCCGCTTCCGTGCACCTTGCGCACGCCATCGAGGCGCACCGCCCAGGGCCGCTCCCTCGGCGGCGGTTCGGCGCCATCCCGCGACCGGTGCTGTGCGGCCCGTCCTAAGTGATGGCCGGCTCCGGTGCCTGCGTGCTCGCTCACGTGCGCTCTCTCTCGCTTCAGTACGTACTGCCTGGCGACCGCCGGCCATCCGCACAAGATTCCGTTCGTCGTGACACGACTGCCATCACGCGGTCGTGCCGAGCCGGGGGCGCTGGGCGGCCGGAAGTCGGTTCACCGCACGGCCCGCGCCAGGACTCGGACGAACCGGGGCACGTCGACCGTACCCCAGCCACTGGCCGTGTCGAAGCCAGGGCCCGCAGTGAACCCGGGGACCTCGGCATAGGTGTTGGAGCCCTCGGTGACATCGACGATTCCGGCGGCGGGCCCGGCCGCTCCCAGCCGGTAGAGCGTGGGGTTGATGTCGCCCATCGGCCCGTGGTGCAGCTGTACCGCGAGGGCGAGCACACCGGCGAAGAGCGGTGCCGACTGGGAGGTACCGGCCGCCCCCTGCATCACGATATCCGGGACCGAACGGCCGGATTCCACGTCACCGGCCATGGCCGAGCGTTGCCATTCCGGGGGCGCGAACAGCGACGAGTGCCCGGCCCCCGACTTGGGCCACAGCGTGTCGGGAGAGGTGCGATGGCCCTGCGCATCGACGTGCAGCAGGGACCCTCCGACGGCGGTCACCCGGGGGTCGGACGCGGGCCAGGCCACTACGCGCCGGGGGTGGTGCTGGTCGGGGTGGTCACGCAGCGGGCCGCTGGCCCCCGTGTCCCCCGAGGAGGCGACCAGGGTCATGCCCGCCGCGCGCGCCCGGTCGAACGCGGCACCGTAGGCGAGCATGGACGCGGGGTCCGCGAAGTTCTGCTCGACGGAGCCGAAACTCATGGACACCACGTCCGCCAGGCGGTGCCGCGTGAGGTGGTCCAGGACATGCATCATCTCGGGCATGCCGCTCTCGCCCTGCGTCTCGTCCACGGGCGAGGCGGCGACCACGATGCGGGCCTGCGGGGCCAGCGAGTGAATCATGGCGACATCGAGCCGGGTCTCCGACACCCACGCTTGACAGTTCTTCGTGTCGACGCCGGGAGAGGTGCAGGACGGCGGCTTCCCCAACGGCTCGACCCGCCGGATGTCGACAGCGGGAAGCCCGTACTGCGCGTCGTAGTCCGCCATGAACTGCTCCAGGCTCGGGTCCCCGTACGACACGAGCACCGCGACCGTGGTGCCGCGGCCCGTGACCCCCTGCCGCCACAGCTCGTCCACGCGGTAGGGCACGGCTATCGAGGGCTCGCGCACGCCAGGGTCGTCGGCTGCCCGCGCGCGGTCGACGGTGACCGCCGAGGCCGGACCGATACCGGTAGAGAGCAGGCCAACTACGGCAAACAGGCCGCCGATGCACCGCCACGTACCGCCACCGCGCACGCTCCTTCTCCCGGACCCCATATCGCTGTCTCCCCTCACCCGACGCGTCCTGTCATTACAGGATCGATCCGCGGGGCGGCCGGGATACGACTCGGCGGCACACTCGTGGGTAATCCACGGGGAGTTGCACACCGCCCCGTAGCCCGTGCGACCACGGCCGGTGCGAGTCAGTGGCCAAGGCGGGACATTGCCTGCTCCGGACGGCGGCCACCGGCTACCGCACTGTCCGGCACCGCGTTCCACAGCATCTCGCGTTGCCAAGCTCCTGGCAGGTATCCAGCATTGTCGCCTTCCACCACATCCCTGGTGAAGAGCCGGCTCGGCCATCGCGCCGACCGTCTCCTCCATGGGAGTCGCGGGATCGCGGCGGTGCACACAGTAGAGGTCGATGTGGTCGACACCCAGGCGGCGCAGCGACGTGTGGCAGGCCGTCAGTACGTACTCTGCTGAGGTGTCTACGCCATCCACGCGGCCCGACTCCGGGTTGTGGCGCCGCCCAGACCTCGCGGCCAGTACGACACGGCTCCGCTCGGAGGCCCGGCGCCGCAGCCAGGTGCCTGAGTCCGCCTGCCGGGCGCGCGCCTTGCCAGCGTGATTGTCTCAAAAAAGGTGGTTCAACTTGGCGGCGCACGAACGCTCACCGGCGCTCTCTACGTCAGCCACATCGAACCTCCACTTCCGCTTCATTGTGGCGGTACACCCCGTGTGTACCTCGATGCGCCGGCTCAGTCACGTGAGTTGACGGACGTGAACGATCGACTTAGCATCCTGCGGGTCAATCAATTCTTGTTTGGGGGCTGGGACTTGACTAAGCATCAGCTCGTGGAGCAAAGATGTGCGACGCCCAGCGCGAACGCCGGCCGAGCATGTGCCTGACTTTCTCTAGTTTGGGGGGGGAATTTCGTGAGCACCACGCAAAGCGGAGCAGGCCGACAGAGCCACGCGGTATATGGGGCGAAACCTTCATTGCTGGCTGCGGGCCAACTGCCGGGCAGCACCGAACTAGACACTATCGGCGTACTGATTCTCGCCCAGGGGACCCTCACACGCAGCGGCATCGCTGCCATGGTCTCCTCCCGGGCGGGCATCCGGGTGCTCGGGGACGCGGAGGACGTCGCCTCTGCGCCGGGTGACAGCCGACTGAACCCCGATGTGGTGGTTCTCTGTCTCGCCGATGACAGCAGAGCCGCATTCGAGAGGCTCCGCAGAGCACGCGAGGCCTTCCGAGCGAGCGCAATCCTTCTGGTCATAGGAGCGCTCTCGGCGGGCGGCACACAGCGCGCCCTCAAGACCGACGTGTCAGGAGTGATCTCCGACGACGTCACTGCCGACGAACTCGTCGAGGCGATCAGGCACCTGAGCTGTGGTCGGCGCATCGTCGGCACCGACATCGCCGTCATGGGCAGCGCACAGACGCCGAACCCACTGACCCCGCGGGAGTCCGAGATCCTCGGCCTGGCGGCCGAGGGCGAGAGTCCCGCAGAAACAGCGGACCACCTCCACCTGTCCGTTGGGACCGTACGCAACCATCTCCTGTCCGCCGTGCAGAAGACGGGCGCCAGGAACCGCATGGATGCGGTCCGGATCGCCCGCGCCAGGTCCTGGCTCTGACTCGTCTGGTCCTACTCTCTTCGGGGCGGGCGAATAGCGTCGGCCTGCCCCCGCCACGGCCCGTACGGTCCTGCTTGGCCGAGCCCCGCAGCCCTTCCGGGCTCACACCCGGCTCCCGCACGATCTCGGCGACGTTCCGATGCGGCGAGGATCGGCCGCAACCGGATCCTCGCCGCCGGCGAGTGCCGCTGGGCCGTCGAGGTGCCGCACCACCTGGTCTTCGCCGCCCCGCACGACGCCGAGGCCAAGGATCTCCAGGCCGACGCCTACGAGCAGCTCGGCTACCCGCAGGAGAACACCCGGCACCGGGCCGTCTTCCTGACCGCCGCAGTGGAACTGCGCAACGGCGTCGTCACCGAGGGCGCGATCGCCACCGTCAGCCAGAGGGCTTGCAACTGGTAGCCCAGCTTGTGCGACAGTGAGTTCGCCGCGTTGAGATCAGCCCTGGAGGGCTTGTAACAGGCACAGTGTCGGCCCTGGGCCCGCCCGCAGCAGCTACGGACGGGCCCAGGGCCGACACTGGCGTCAGATGCGGGTGGCGGTGACGACGTGGTAGTCCACGAGGCCGTCGCGCCAGGCGGTCAGGAAGTTGCGGGACCAGTGCGCGGTGGGGACGACGTCGGTGAGGTAGCGGTCGAAGCCCGGCCAGACGTCGGCGCCGATGGACTCGGTGGTGACGTCGGTGAAGCCGAAGCGGGTGAGGCCGGCGGTGAAGTCGTCGAGGGGGTGGGCGATGTCGAGGCCGTCGGCGAAGCTGGCGAGAAGGATCTTGAGGCGCTCGGCGACGTCGGCGCCGGGGGCGGTGAAGAAGGTGGTCACGACCAGCCGGCCGCCGGGGCGCAGGACGCGGGCGCTCTCGCGGGCGAAGCCGGTGAGTTCACGGAAGTGCTGGGCGGCCTCGACGGAGAAGACACCGTCCAGATAGCCGTCGGAGAACGGGAGTTCGTCCGCCGAGCCCAGGGTGTACGCCAGTCGATCGGGGTACGTCGCCAGGGCTCTCGCGTTGACGGCCCGGGCCCGCTCGATCTGGTCCGGGTGGATGTCCACCCCCGTCACCGCCGCGAACCGGAACTCCCGCAGCGCCAGCGCCGAACCCAGCCCGCGCCCGCAGCCCACCTCCGCCAGCCGCAGCCGTTCCCGCGGCTCCGGGAATTCCCGCAACACCCGCCGGTAGAGCTGCTCCTGGCTGCGCACCCGGTCCTCGGTGGTCGGGGCGGTGAGGTCGATCCCCTGCCAGTAACCGAAATTGATGAAGCCCCCGGCGAAGCTGGCGAACTTGGCCAGATCATCGGTGCCGTAGGTCTTGCGGACGGTCGGGGGGATGCGGTTGTGGTCCATGGGCCGCTGGGTCTCCTGGTCGGTGGGCGCCCGGCGGTCGGGCGCGCCGAGGTACGTACCCAAACCTGTGGTGGTCCGAACACGGTACGTGATCGGAGCGTCTCCCGGGGACAACGGGGGCGTGGTGGTGTCCCGAAGGGATCGGGGCGCCCGGGGTGCTCGAGGCGTTCGGGGCGCTCGGGGCACCACCACGTGACCGAGGTCGCTACCGGGCGAGGTCGGCCGGTGTGTCGAGCCGCGTCAACTTCCGCGGGTTGCGCACGATGTAGACCCGGGTGATCCGGCCGTCCGCCACCGCGAGGCTCACCACCGAGGGCTCGCCGCCGACGTCGATCCGGCGCGGTCATGCCGGCGACGCCCCGGTCGGGTCGGCGTCGGCGGCGGTGGCGCGCCTGGCCAGCGGGATCTCGCAGGAGTCGGAGAAGCCCTGGGAGCGGACGCCGTTCGCGGTGTTGTTCCTGGTGGCCATGTTGACGAAGGCGACGAAGGCGGTGAGTTCGACCATGGCCGCCGCGCCGAGCCGGTCCAGCAGACGATCGTACAGCTCGTCGGTGACGGCCGGCGGGGTCACGGTCATGGCCTCGGCGTACTCCATCACCTCGCGCTCCAGCGCCGTGAACACCTCCGCCGCCCGCCAGTTCGGCACCTGGCTCGCCTTGGCCAGGTCCAGGCCCTGGTTCTGCGCCTGGAAGTAGCCGACGTCCAGGCACCAGCCGCACCCGACCTGGGCGGCCACGGCCATGTGGGCGAAGGACTTGAGGCCCTCGTCGAGCGCGTCCCACTCGGCGATCCGGCGGCCGAAGTCCAGGTTCGCGGTGGCGACGGCGGGGTTGTGCCAGGTCGCCTCGACGGGTTCGAGGGCGGTCCCGAAACCCTTGGTCATGTTCTCGCTCAGCTCGGCGGGCAGCTGGGCCTTCGGCAGTCGCAGTGCCATGGTGTCCTCCCGGATCAGTGGTTCGGCGGGTCGCCGTGTTGCCGGGCATGAAGACACCGCAGGGCGTACGGATGTGACAGGCGGGTCCGGGTCCGGGGCCGGGGGAGGAAAATCACCTCCGGACGGGCCGGACGGTTCGCTACAGTCCGCGGGGATCTCCGACCACTGCGAGGAGCAACGACACCGTGAACGTCCCCGACGACCGCCCCGCCCCGCCGCTGACCGGCGGCGAGCGCGAGATGCTGCGCGGCTTCCTCGACTTCCACCGGGCGACCCTCGCCCTGAAGTGCGAGGGCCTGACCGACGAACAGCTGCGGCTGCGCTCCAGCCCGCCCTCCACGCTCAGCCTGCTCGGGCTGGTCCGGCACATGGCGGAGGTCGAGCGCACCTGGTTCCGCCGGGTGATCGACGGCGAGGACCTGCCGCTGGTCTGGTCCGAGGACGGCGACTACCAGGCCGCGTACGACCCTGCCGGCGCCACCCGCGCCGAGGCCTTCACCGCCTGGCAGGCCGAGGTCGAGCACTCCCGCCGCATCGAGCTCGCCGCCGACTCCCTCGACGTCACCGGCTACCAGGCCCGGTGGGACGCCGAGGTGTCACTGCGGCTGGTGATGCTCCACCTGATCCACGAGTACGCCCGGCACAACGGCCACGCCGACTTCCTGCGCGAGGCGATCGACGGCACGGTGGGGGCGTAGGGGCGGGACGGCGGCGTCGGCGCCCGCCGGGGCCTACCAGCCGAGGAGGTGGGTGCGGTGGGTGAGGGCGGCGAGGACGGAGCCGGCGGTGGCCTCGGGGGTGAGGGCGGTGGTGTCGAGGGTGTGGGTGGCGGACTCGGCGGCCGGGCCGGCCTGGAGGACGACGTAGTGGAGGGCGGCGCCGGTGGTCCGGCTCTCGCGGCGGAAGGTGTCGAGGGCGGCCGGGGCGGCGGGGGCCTCCACCACGACCTGGTAGCCGCGGGTGGCGTAGGCGAAGGCGGCCTGGGCGGCCGCGGCCAGGGCGGTGGCGTTCTGGCGCCCGGCCTCGGGCAGGTGGGGCGGGAGCTGGCCGCTGCGGATGACCCGCAGGAAGTCGTCCGTCCGCAGGTGGACGCTCGGGTTCAGCTCCCGGGCGAGCAGCTCCGCGACCGGGCTGTTCCCGGCCCCGGCCGGGTCGACGAGGACGAGGACGCCCCCGGCGCCCCGGCCGCCCCCGAGCTCCGGCCCACCTACGGTCGTACGGTTCACAGCTGCTGATCCCTTCGCGGGCCGGGGACGGACGGGTAGCCGGGGCGGGGCGGTCGGAGTGCGAAGGAGCTGGTCGGCCCATATCCGGACATCCGACCGCCTCGTCCCTACGACTGATGCGTTCCGGGGATCAACCTAGTCCAAACGGGTGGCCCGAGTCGTCCCCCATCCGGTTCCTGGGCGGGTCGGCGGGGCGGTCGGTGGCCGGCCGGCGGCTGGTCGGGGACCGGACGGGGGCCGGCCGATGGCCGGGCGGTGGCGGGTCGGCGGGGCGGCTTGTGGCGGGGCGGAGGAGGGCCTGCGGACAGGCGGAGGAGGGTCGGAGGAGGGCCGGAGGAGGTCGGTGGTGGTTGCGGCGGGCGGTCGGGCGCCCGCCGCCGGCCCCTACCGGTCCCCGGTGCGCAGCACGATCGGGTTGGTGAGCGCCGCCATCGGGCCCCAGGGCAGGTCCGGGCCCATCGCGTTGCCCTTGCCCGGGGTGCCGTCCGCCTTGGGGTGGCGCACCTCGGCCCGGACGTACGCGGCGAGCGAGGCGGTGGTGCGCCAGACCACGGTCCCGGAGCCGTCGGCGGGCAGCGACTCCTGGTGCATCTGCCCCTCGTCGGCGAGGAGGCGGACCGTCCCGCCGGGCACGCCGGAGACGGTGAGCCGGACGTCCAGCGGGGCGTCGGCCGGGACGGTCAGCTCCTCGCCGATGCCCGCCCGGCGGCCGTGCCCGGTCACGGTGAAGTCCACCTCGACGGCCGCGGATTCGGCCAGCCAGCTGCGCCCGGCGCGCAGCCCGTCGAGGATCGCGTCCCGGGTGAGGTCCTCGGCCAGCACCACGGTGTGGGGGGAGCCGATGACCTGCGGTTCGCTGTGCGCGTCGCTGTTGCCCAGGGCGGGCAGCCAGGAGCGGCCCTCGCGCAGGGCGACGGCGAGCCGGCCGTCCCAGGTGTCCACCGCCGACTCGTCGTCGTACGTCCAGGGGCCGTTCCACACCTCGACGGCGTCGGCCTCCTCGTAGCCGAACTTCCACTGGCAGGCGACGTACGGGCAGTACGGGTGCGCGGGCACGACCAGGCCGCCGGCCCGGTGGACCTGGCGGACGAAGCGGGGGTACTCCTCGTCGCGCGAGCGGTAGCGCCAGTCGACGAACTGGCCGGGCTCCAGGCCGAGGGCCAGCCAGTGGCCGTTGCGGGTGGTGATCTCCTCGCCCGGCAGGATCAGCAGGTCGGGGCCGGCCAGCGGGCCCCAGGCGGCGTGCGAGGAGCTGGTGTTGTGGTCGGTCGAGACGATGAAGTCCAGGCCGGCCGCGCGCGCCCCGGCCGCCACCTCCTCGGGCCTGCGCCGCCCGTCGGAGTGGACGGTGTGCAGGTGGCAGTCGCCGCGGTACCAGGCCCGGCCGCGGCCGCGGGCCCGCTCCGCCGGGTACTGCGGGGTGAACTCGGGCCCTGGCGCGCCGAACCGGAGGGTGACCTCGACGTGGTAGTCCAGGCCCTGCGGCGCGACCTGGTAGGGACCCAGGACCACGTGCCAGGTGCCGGCGTTGATCGGGCCGGGGAGGTAGCCGGGGGTCGCGGCGCCGCGGGAGAGGCTGAACCCGGTGCGGAAGCCGCCGGACCAGCCCCGGAAACCGGGGCCGCCGAGGTCGGTGCCGCGCTCGTCGAAGATGCCGATGTCGCAGGAGTTGCCGGGGGTGCCGGCCGGGACCGGCGGTTTGTCGTAGCCGTAGGTGACGGCGATCTCCCGTACGCCCTCGGGGACTTCGACCGGGAGGTGGACGAAGTCGGGGGCGCCGGTGGGCAGGTGGCCGGTGAGGGTGAGGGTGCGGTCGGCGGGGGTGGTGCCGGGGCCGTCGGCGGGGGCGGCGTTCGCCCGGCCGGTGGTGGCGGCGAGGCCGAGGGCGGTGGCGGCGCCGCCGGCCAGGCCGGTGCGGAGCAGGTCACGGCGGGCGGGCCCGGCGGCCGGCGGCGAGGCGGGCTGCTCGGTGCGCGGGGAGGCGGGTGGTACGGCGGACGGGGTGGTCGGCCGGTCGGGGCGCGGGGTGCTGGGCTCGGTCGGCATCGGGGCCTCCGGATCGGGGCGGGCGGGTCGCTCGCGTGCCTACCCCGGTGAGTGAACCGGGGGTGAGTCCGGGCCCACGGGGGCGGGGCGGGTCGGTGAAGAGGGGCCGGGCGGGGGCGGGGGCGACTTGCGGGGAGTGACGAATGGCCGGTTCATAGTCATGTCATCGGTTTATATGAGAAATAGCGTGAAGAGGAGACGGGCGTGGCGGTGAGTCGGCGGACGCTGCTCATGGTGGTGGCCGGAGGTGCGTTGGCGGGGTGCGGCGGCAGGACGGTGGAGGCCGGCCCGCCCGCACCGGCGGGCTCGGACCCGGCGACCTCGGCGATACCGTCCGCAGCGCCGGCTGCCGCACCCTCCACCGAGCCGCTCGCGACGCCGTCCGGCGGCCCCGCCGGGGCCGCCGCCGCTCCGACGCCCGCGCCGGATCCGACACCGTCTCCGACACCGACGCCCGCGCCGACACCCGCGCCGACACCCGCGCCGGGACCCGCGAAGCAGCCCGCGCACCAGCCGACCCGGGCCGAGGCGGTCGAGCGGTACGGGGCGCTGGCCCCGAGCGAGTGGGGCCTGGAGGTCTCCGGGGTGATCACCGACCTGCCGGACGGCGAGAGCGCCACGGCGCTCACCTTCGACGCCTGCGGCGGCCCCGGCGGCAACGGCTACGACGCCGACCTGATCGACGTCCTGCGGGCGCACGCCGTGCCCGCCACGCTCTTCCTGAACGCCCGCTGGATCGACGCCAATCCGGACGAGTTCGAGCAGCTCGCCGCCGACCCGCTGTTCGAGATCGGCAACCACGGCACCGTCCACCGCCCGCTCTCGGTCACCGGCCGCTCCGCCTACGGCATCGCCGGCACGGGCGACGTCGGCGAGGTGTACGACGAGGTGGCGGGCAACGCCCGCAAGCTCACGGAGCTGCTCGGGCACCCGCCCCGGTTCTTCCGCTCCGGCACCGCGCACTACGACGACGTCGCCACCCGGGTGGTCGCCGACCTGGGCCAGCGCGTGGCGGGCTTCAGCGTGAACGGGGACGGCGGGGCGACGCTGCGGGCCGCCGAGGTGCGGCAGGAGTTCGCCTCCGCCCCGCCGGGCGCGATCGTGATCGGCCACCTGAACCACCCGGGAGGCGGCACCGCCCCCGGGGTGGCGGCGGCGCTGCCGGGGCTGCTGGCGGCGGGGCGGCGCTTCGTCCGGCTCTCGGAGGTGCTGTAGCCGGACGGCGGCCCGGACCGGGAGCTCGGGGGCGGTCGCCTTGGGCCGGGAGCGGCGGGCCGGATGCAGCGGGCCGTTGGTGCGGGCCGGTCGGCGCAGGGCGGGCAGCGGCCCGGAGGTCCGGGGCCGGTCGGCTCAGACCAGGCGCAGGCCGCCCGGGTGCTCCTCCTCGATGATCCGGACCAGCCAGTCGAAGACCGTCGGCCCCCGGCCCGCCCGGGCGGCGTCCAGCTCGGCGGTGATGCGCGCGCGGTTGGTGGGGTGGGCGTGGGCCAGCCGCAGCTCCAGCCGGCGGACCGTCTCCGGGTAGCCGAGACTGCGGCGGGAGGCCTCGTGGTGGCGCCACTCGATGACCCACTCGCCGTCCTCGGGCGTGCCGTAGCCGCCGCGCAGGCAGTCGGCGAAGGCGTCGAGGTTGCGGCCGAAGTAGCCGTCCACGCCGATGGTCCGCCCGACCGCGTCCCAGAAGTCGTCCAGGGTCCTGATCTCGTTGCCGTCGATCACATAGGTCACCGTCACGGGGTCGAGGATATGCGGCGCCGATGGCGGGTCAGGGTGCGCCGGGGGACAACGGGGAGGATGCCGGGGAGGGCGGGGGGACGTCACGGGGACGTCAGGGGGAGACGGCTATCGCGGTCGCGAGCAGCCCGTCCCGGACCGCCCAGCGGCCGTCGAAGCCGTCGAGCCGGCGGCCGTTGACCACCGGGCCCGGGACCAGCAGCCGGGCGGTGAAGGTGCCGTCGGGGGAGAGGTCCAGCTCGGCCTCCTCGAAGTCCAGGAACAGCTGGGTCAGCGGGAACCACGCCTTGTAGACCGACTCCTTGGCGCTGAACAGGATGCGGTCCCACGGGACGTCAGGGTGCTCGGCCGCCAGCTCGGCGAGCCGCCGGCGCTCGACCGGCAGCGCGACGGCCTCCTGGACGCCCTCCGGCAGCGCCAGCGCGGGCTCGGCGTCGATGCCGACGGAGGCGAGGACGCCGGCCCGGGCGACGGCCGCCGCGCGGAACCCGTCGCAGTGGGTGAGGCTGCCGACCACGCCGTCCGGCCAGCTCGGTGCGCCGCGCAGGCCCGGGACGAGCGGCCGGTACGGGACGCCGAGCCGGGCCAGGGCGGTCCGGGCGCAGTGCCGGACGGTGGTGAACTCGCGGCGCCGCTTGTCCACGGCCCGGGCGACGGCCGGTTCCTCCTCGGGCTCCAGCCGGGCCTCCGGCGGGTCGTCGTAGGCCACTTCGGTCACCACGACGTCCGGCAGCAGGTCCCCGATCATCCGTTCCCCCCTCGGTCGGCTGCGCGGCCGGCTCGCCGCGCGGGACGAGGGTAACCCGGGTGGAGGGATCTTGGTGGGCGATCGGGGACCACGGCTGGGCGACCGGGGTGCTGATGGCGGCCGCCCGGGAGGGTTCGTCCACGCGGAGCGGCGTCAGGGCAGCGCGGGCGGTCGTTACTGCTGCACGAGCAGACGGGCGAAGTCCAGCCCGAGGCTGCCGAGGACGGGCAGCGCGCCGAGGTCGGTCACGCCGGCGACCGGGATGCTGTAGCCCTGGTTCACCTCGCGGGGGGCCGCGCCGGCGGCGACGGGCGCGGTGGCCGGGAGCAGGACGGTGCCGAGCAGCAGGGCGACGAGCGAGGTGCGCATCTGAGGGGGCCTCCGGAGGGTGCGGGTGACGGCCTGTCAACACCCTCCGTGGTGGGGCGGTCACGCATCTTCGCCCCTTCGGCCGCATTGGTAAAGATGCTTGCCTTGTGTTCATGCCAACATCGCGAAGGTCTGGACCACCTTGCGGGCGGCCGCATACCTTTCCTCTGCGGGGGCGGACATTCGGTCGGCGAACTGTCGTGCGAATGTGCCGGGTTACGAGTGTCATGCTCATGATCTGCACCGCACCTGCACCGCTCATGACCTGCACCTCAACCGGAGGGAACGAACCATGCGCGCCATCGGCAAGAACCTCAGGATCCTCGCGGGCGCCCCGCTCGCCGCAGCCGCCCTCATCGCCCTCACGGCTGGCTCCGCCAGTGCCGCGATACCGATCAACAAGCCCATGACCGGCAAGGCCACCTACTACAACGACGCCGGCTACGGCGCCTGCGGCACCCAGATCAACGCCGCCACCCAGATGCTGGTCGCCGTCTCGCACACCTGGTGGACCACGGCCAACCCCAACAACGACCCGGTCTGCAAGGGCATTTCGGTCAAGGTCACCTACCAGGGCAAGACCATCACCGTCCCGGTGAAGGACCAGTGCCCCTCCTGTGACTCCACCCACATCGACCTCAGCCAGCCCGCCTTCGCCAAGCTCGCCCCGCTGGACAAGGGCGTCATCTCCGGGCTGAGCTGGCAGTTCGTCAAGACCGGGCTCAAGGGCGAGACCGTCGAGCTCTCCGCCCCGATCACCGGCTCCACGATCGGCTGAGCCCGCCCCTGACGGCAGCACCCGCCCCCGCCTGGTCGCGGGGGCGGGCAGCGGGGCCCTCGGGGGCCCGGTGGTCGGTCGGTTGCACCACCAGCACCGGTCGGCCCGGCTCCCGCAGTCCCACGGCATGACCACGCTCGAGTGCCCCAGGGGTCCAGGCCGGTACCGGCCGTTCGGGATCACGCCCGACCGGCTCCGGGCATCGCGTCCGCCTCCCCGAGCGGCGGCGCCATCGCCAGCAGCAGCTGGACGGCCGGCGGCGCCGTCCGCGGATCGTGGGCCAGCCCCAGCGTGACGGTCGGCACCGGGGCGGTGAGCCGGCGCAGGCAGACGCCGGGAATCCGGAACACCCGGGCCCGGCCCTCCGGGATCGGCGCGATGCCGTACCCCGCCGCCACCGCCAGCAGCAGCTGCTCGTCGTCCGGCTCCTCCCGCACGATCCGCGGCGACCGGCCCGGCCACAGCTGCCCGGTGATCAGCGCGTGCATGCCGGGCCCGTTCTCCCGCGGCCACAGCACCACCGGCTCGTCCGCGATCCGGTGTCGGCCGATCCGGGCCCGGGTGCGGGCCAGTGGATGGCCGGAGGGCACGGCGAGCAGCAGCTCCTCCTCCGCGATGACCCGGCAGTCCAGCCCGGGAACGTCCAACGGCGGCCGGACGAACGCCGCGTCCAGCCGCCCGGCGAGCAGCTCGGCCACGTTGTGCGAGGTCCAGCCGGTCTGCAGGGCGACGTCCAGCCGGGGGTAGCGGTTGCGGAACTCCGTCACCAGGGCGTCGCAGGCCCCGCCCCGGGCCGAGCGGGTGTACGCCACCCGCAGCCGCCCCTCCCGCCCCTGGACCACCGCCGCGAGCCGCTCCTCGGCCGCCGCCACCTCCCGCAGCACCCGCCGCGCCTCCTCGGCGACGGCCCGCCCGACCGGGGTCAGCGCACAGCCCCTGCTGGTCCGCTCCACCAGCCGCGCGCCGAGCTGCCGCTCCAGCGCCTTGACCTGCTGGCTCAGCGCGGGCTGCGCCACGTGCAGCCGGCGGGCCGCCCGGGTGAAGTTCAACTCCTCGGCCAGCACGGCGAAGTACCGCATGCGGCGCAGATCCATCCGCAGATCCATCCGGCGATGATAAGCGCGGCTTATCGCCCGGGGACAGAACCGGTCTTGGACGGGCTCCGACGCGACCGGCTTTCCTGGAGACGGCCGCCGACACCCGGTGGGCAACCCTTCGAGGGAGGAGTTCACGATGGACGTCGTCGTGGTCGGAAGCGGGATCATCGGGCTCACCACAGCGATCCGCCTGCAGGAGAGGGGACTTCGGGTCGTCGTGGTGACGGCCGACGGCCTGCTGTCGACGACCTCGGCCGTGGCCGCCGCCGTCTGGTTCCCCGTCGCCACGGGCACCAGCGGCCAGGTGGCGGACTGGTCCGCGAGCGCCTTCGCCGAGTTCGCCCGCCAGGCCGCCGAGGGCGCCCCCGGGGTGTCGATGCGCAGCACCCGCATGCTGGCCCACCAGCCGCAGCCGGCGGGCCTGCCCTGGTGGGGCGAGGCCGTCCCCGACCTGCGCCGGCTGACGGCCGCCGAACGCGGACCGGACTGCGCGGACGGCTGGTCCTTCACGGCCCCCGCCGTCGAGATGCCGCTCTACCTGCCCTGGCTGCTCGGCCGGTTCATGGACGGCGGGGGAGAGATCGTCCACCGCCGCCTCGACACCCTCGACCAGGCCCTGGCCTGGGCACCCGTGGTGGTCAACGCCACCGGAATCGGCGCCCGGCAGCTCTGCGAGGACCGGACCGTCCACCCGGTGCGCGGCCAGCTCGTCCTGGTCTCCAACCCCGGCCTGCCCTCCTCGACCCGCATCCAGGACGACCCGGCCGGCTACGCCTACATCCACCCCCGCAGCGCCGACGTCGTCCTCGGCGGCACCTTCGAGCCGGGCGACTGGAACACCGTCCCCGACCCGGCCACCGCCGAGGCCATCCTCGCCCGCTGCACGGCCCACATCCCGCAGCTGCGCGACGCCCGCGTCCTCGGCCACACCGTCGGCCTGCGCCCCGCCCGCCACGGCGGCCCCCGCCTCGAAGCCGACCCGGACGGCCGGATCGTCCACAACTACGGCCACGGCGGCGCCGGCGTCACCCTCAGCTGGGGCTGCGCCGACGCCGCGGCCGCCCTGGTGGGGTGACCGGGGCCGCGGTGCCGATGGGTTGCCGGCTGTCCGCTGCACGTATCGGGGCACCCCGGCGGAACGTTTTCGCTACGGTTGCGGGCTGGGATCGTCCTGCTCCCGTCCCCGCTGCCCAATTCCGTTCCTTCGGAGGAACCTTGGCCTCGATCACGCTCGACGCGGAGCGCCGCGTCCGCGCCGACACCGGGCGCGTCCGGGTCGCCGCCGTGGACGTGCTGCGCTCGCTCGGCTTCCAGATCACCTCGGAGATGGCCACCGTGGTGGAGGCCCGGCGCGGCTCCGCCGTCCGCTCGGCGATGCTCCTGCCCGACCAGGTGCCGTTGGCGGCCCGCCTCCACTTCGCTCCGGTCGAGGACGAACGCACCGCGGTCTCCCTGCACTTGACGGACCGGGCGATCTCGGTGATCGCGCTGGGTGTCCAGGACCCGTACGTGGCCGCCTTCCGGTCCGCGCTGCTCGCCCTCGACCAGGCCCTCACCGGCCTCGACCCGACGGCGGCCGGGGCGGGCTTCCCCCCGCCCCGGTGGTGGACCCGCGCGCCTCGGGCCGACGGCCTGGCCCGGCACCACGAGACCGGCCAGCGCTTCGTCGGCGGCGTCGCCGCCCGCGTCAGCGAGCGGCTGTCCGGCGGGCGCCGCTCCACCGGCCCGTCGCTGTGGGAGGGCATCGAGCGCATCGTGTTCCGCTCCCCGGCCGGCTACCTGACGATGGACATGGCCACCGCCCGCAGCCTGCTGGCGATCCCGGTGATGATCGGCAGTCGGCCGCAGGGCGTGCCGGACCACCTGGCCGCCGACGTCGCGCGCGTGGCAGCCGTGGTGGAGGGCGGCCTCAGCGGGGGAGGGCTGGGCTCCGTGGAGGTGGCGGTCACCGAGGCGGACCGCCCGGCCTTCGAGTTCCTGCACCGCCAGTTCGGCATCCGCTCGCGCCTGCCCGTCCGCACGCTCTGCACCTGCCGGGACTGTCGGCAGACCAAGGTGGTGAACCTGGACCTCAAGCGGCTGCGGCAGCGCAGGACCAGACTCAAGACGATCGCTTCCGTCGTCCAGACGACCTACGAGAACGACGGTGACCCCAACCCCTTCCTGATCTTCGGGTCGATCTTCCAACAGTCCAGGATCGATCCCGACTTCGTCTGCGAACGCTGCGAGAGCACCGTCGCCGACGAGCAGCCGGTGACCTTCTGCCCGAGCTGCGGCGACATGCGCACGGAGTCCGTCCTGGACACCTGCTCCGAGTGCGGGCACGATTTCCAGGCCCTCGCCGCGGACCTCCCCGCCTGGGGCGCCGCACCCCCGCCCCCGCTCGCCCCGCCGGTCCCGCCCACCCCGCCGGTCCCGCCCACCCCGCCGACCCCGCCGCCGCCCGTCGCGCCCCCGATGCCCGCCGCGCCGCCCCACCCGAGCTGCGGCATCTGCGGCGGCGCCTACCCCGTGCTCTGGTCCGTCCGGGTCCTCGACGGCCACCAGCCCAGGTCGCTCACCGTCTGCGCCACCACCTCGCGCTGCTCCCCGCCCTCCGTCGCCCCACCGGTCCGGATCCGCACCTGAGGCACCCGCGGACGAGGCCCGCCGCCGCGCTTGCGCAGCGGCGGGCCCGCAGGGCCGCAGGCGGTCACGCGCCCATGTCGAGCACCACGGGCACAACGGGCACCACGGGGCGGGCCGTGCGGGCGGCTTACTGTTCTGGGGTCCGCAGACGGGTCGAGAGTGGGGATTCCGAGGGTGTCCGAGGCCAGGAAGCCGGTGCTGTACGTGGTGGTGTGTGCGGCGGGGGTCGCGGGCGGGGTCGGGGAGCTGATCTCCGCCGCGCAGGCGCAGGGCTGGAACGTGGGGGTGGTGGCGACGCCGAACGCCATGGCGCTCATCGACGCCGACGCGATCGTCGCGCAGACCGGGTACCCGATCCGCTCGGCCTGGCGCAGGCCGGGGGAGCCCCGGCCACTGCCGGACCCGGACGCGATCGTGGTGTCCCCCGCCACCTTCAAC
Source organism: Kitasatospora sp. NPDC005856 (assembly GCF_040629945.1). NCBI lineage: Bacteria > Bacillati > Actinomycetota > Actinomycetes > Kitasatosporales > Streptomycetaceae > Kitasatospora > Kitasatospora sp. NPDC005856. Next base: position 30,194 of record NZ_JBEXWT010000044.1, read on the forward strand.
ACGATCAACAAGTGGGCCCTGGGCATCTCGGACACCCTCGCCCTCGGCATCCTCTGCGAGTCGTACGGCTGGGGGATCCCGGTCGCCGTGCAGCCCTGCCTGAGCGCGGCACAGGCGGCGCACCCGGCGTACGAGGAGAGCCTGGCGAAGCTGCGACGGATGGGGGTGCGGATCGCGGACTTCGTACCGGGCTCGTACAGCTGGACGTGGGCCCTGGAACTGCTGCGGGACTGACAGGGTGGCTGATCGGCCCAGGTGATCCTTGCAGTGTGCGGGGTGGCCCGGGCCGGACCTCCGGAGGTAGCGTCCGGGCAGGTCGGCGAGGGTGTGGAGGTTTCCGATGGCGGCGGTCAACGGCGAGGTGTCGTTCTGGTACGCGGCGGACGGGGTGCCCGGGCCGGGGCCGGCCCTCCCCGGGGACGCGGACGTGGACGTGTGCGTCGTCGGCGGCGGTTACACGGGGCTCTGGACCGCCTACTACCTGAAGAAGGCCGACCCCTCCCTGCGGATCGCCGTCCTGGAACGGCGCTTCTGCGGCTACGGCGCCTCCGGGCGCAACGGCGGCTGGCTGTACAACGGCTTCGCGGGCCGTGGCGCGTTCGCCAGGACGTACGGGCAGGGGCGTGCGGCGGCCATGCAGCGGGTGATGGACGAGGCCGTCGGGGAAGTCGTCGGCATCGCGGAGAAGGAGGGGATCGAGGCGGACATCGTCCGCGGCGGAGTCCTCGAAGTCGCGCGCAGCAAGCCGCAGTTGGACCGTCTGCGGGCCCACGTCGAGAGCGAGCGGGCCTACGGCGAGGGCCGCGTCGAGCTGCTCGGCGCACAGGAGACGAGGGAGCGGATCGACGTCGCCGGCACCCTCGGCGGCTGCTGGACGGCGTACGGCGCCCGCATCCAGCCCGCCAGGCTCGCCCGCGGACTCGCGCGCACCGTGCGCGAGTCGGGCGTCGAGGTGTACGAGGGGACGGCGGTCACCGCGATCCTGCCCGGCTCCCGCTACCGCAAGCCCCGTGCCGTCACCCCGTACGGCACCGTCACCGCCGACCATGTGCTGCGCGCCACCGAGGGGTTCACCGCCGGGCTGCGCGGCGAGAAGCGCACCTGGCTGCCGATGAACTCCGCGATGATCGCCACCGAGCCGCTGCCCGCCGAGTTCTGGGCGGAGGTCGGCTGGGAGGGCCGCGAGGTGCTGGGCGACTTCGCGCACGCCTACATGTACGCGCAGCGCACCGCCGACGACCGGATCGCGCTCGGTGGGCGGGGCGTGCCGTACCGGTTCGGCTCGCGGACGGACTCGGACGGCGGCACCCAGGTGGAGACCGTCCGCCAGCTCCGCCGGATCCTCGACCGGTTCTTCCCGGCCGCCGCGCACGCCCGGATCGACCACGCCTGGGCGGGCGTGCTCGGCGTCCCCCGGGACTGGTGCGCCACCGTGGAGCTGGACCGGCTGAGCGGGCTCGGCTGGGCGGGCGGGTACGTCGGCAGCGGGGTGACCACCACCAACCTGGCCGGCCGCACCCTGCGGGACCTGGTGCTGGGCCGGGACACCGAGCTGACCCGGCTGCCCTGGGTGGGGCACACCGTGCGGCGCTGGGAGCCGGAGCCGCTGCGCTGGCTGGGCGTGCACGCGATGTACGCCGCGTACCACGCCGCCGACCGGCAGGAGGAGGCAGGGCGGGCGACCACCTCGCCGATCGCCCGGGTCGCGGACGTCGTCGCCGGGCGCTGAGCCTCCGGGCGGCGCGGAGTCTCCGAGCGCCGAACCACCGTGGAGCGAACGCCGAACACGCGCCGAGCGAACGCTGAACCACGGCCAAGCGCATGCCGAACGGCGCGGAGCGAGCGCCGAACGCGCACGGGTGGCGCCAGGTTGACGGCGCGGCGGCGTGCCGACCCGGTGGCGACGGCCGCCGGCGCGGACGTCCCGCCAGGATGTGCGGATGACAGTCAACGAGGCGCAACCGCCGCCGCCGTCGTCGTCCTCGCACGAGCCACGGAGCCGTCGCGTCGATCGTCCGTTCGGACGTGCCGCCGAGCGGAGTCGGCCCGTAGCACCGACGGTGAAGGCGTGCTGAGGAGAACCTTGCCGGCCCTCGCGGTCGCCCTGCTGCTCTGCGCGCCCGGGAGCGGCGCGTGGGCCAGGTCGCCGGGCTGGCGGGTGGCGGTCGTCGACCAGGCCTCGCGCAGCGTGCTGGTGTTGCAGAGCGCCGAGGAGCTGATGGCCTACCGCGGGCCGGCCCGGCTGCCGGTGGTCTGGGGCTGGAGTGCGGACCGGGCACCGGAGTTGGCGGATCTGACGCCCGCGCGCAGCTGGACCAACCCGGACGAGGCCAAGTCCCGTGTCCGGCACGGGCGGCGCTATCTGCTGACGACCGCCTCCGGCGGGCTGGCGGCCGTCGTGGAGACCACCACCGGTCGCGTCCACTGGGCGGCGGACCTGGGGGCGGGCGCCAACCCGCACAGCATCGAGCTGCTGCCGGACGGCAATGTCGCCGTGGCGGCGAGCGCGGGCGGCTGGGTGCGGCTGTACGCGGCCTCACAGGGCCCGCGGGCCGCGGCGTACGCGGAGTTCCCGCTGCCGGGCGCGCACGGAGTGCACTGGGACGGGCGGAGCGGACTGCTCTGGGTGCTCGGCGACACGGCGCTGACCGCGCTGAGGGTCGGCGGGAGCCCGGCCGCGCCCGTCCTCACCGCGGTGCGCAGCAGCCCGTTGCCGGGGCGCGGCGGGCACGACCTGGCGGGCGTCCTGGCGGCGCCCGGGCAGTTCTGGGTGACCACGCTGGCCGGTCTGTGGCGCTTCGACCCGGCCACCGACCGCTTCTCCGCCGTGCACCTGGCCGATCCGGCCGGTGAGCGGGACCTCAAGAGCGTCGGCGACGAGCCCGGCACCGGCCGACTGCTCACGGTGGCGCCCGAGCACACCGGGCCGTGCGACTGGTGCACCTCGGTGATCACCCTGCACCGGCCGGAGGGGGCGCGGTCGCTGCGCGGCACGCATCTGTACAAGGCGAGGTGGTGGAGTGGCTGGTAGCAGACTTCGGCCCCCGGGGCGGCGATCTCGGGGCGCGCGTCGGAGATACCACCCGAAATGCGGACGGCATTCGGCTGATGGGGCATATTGTGTACACCGACAAACTACTCCGATGGAGGTCAGTTTTCCGTCGCGGTCCGCAAACCATCCGTCGACCCCGGTCGGCTGGGATAGCGTCGTGGGGTCGGGGGGTCGACACCGATCCGGTGCATTCGAACGCTAGCTACTGGGCCGTAATGGCCGAATGACTCATGGAGAAAAACATGCGGAATTTCCCTGCGGAAAACCGGCCGGATGCAGTGGACGACCTTCAGCTCGCGATGGAATCACTGGCCGCCTTCCCGTCCCGGAACGCCGGAAGCGGGACGGATGTGACCGAGCGGCTCGCGGCCGTGCACGACCTGTGCCGCGCGGTCGACGCGGTGCTGGACAGTCTGGTCGTGCAGGCCGCGGCGGAGGCGGCCGAAGAGGGTTGGACCGCGGCCCGGATGGCGGCCGAACACTCCGGCTACTACGCCAGGTTGCAGCGCGCGCTGCTCCCCGCCGGTGCCGGGATGACTCGGCAGTGAGCGCGGTGCAGCCGGGCGTGCACGTGCTGTCCTGCCCCACCCGGTGGAGCGACGTCGACGAGAACGGCCACATCAACAACGCCCGTCTGGTCGGCTACATCCAGGAGGGGATTTACGATCTGTTCTGTCACCACGAGACCGCGGTGAGGGAGTCGCTGTTCTCCTCCGGGTTCATTATCGCGAGGCACGAGATCGACTACCTGGAACAGTTGCACCACCGGCCCGAACCGTTGTCGGTGCGGCTCACCGTGGAACGGATCGGGCGGAGTTCGGCGCAGGTCGAGGTGAATGTCTGCCGGGCCCGGATCACTTTTATGCGGGCGCGGACCGTGGTGGTCGCGCGGGACCGCGAATCCGGCCGGTCGCGGGCGCTGAGCCCGGCCGAGCGGATCTTTCTCTCGGCGTTCATGCCCGATGCGGCCCGCGCCCAGGCGGTGCTCGCGGCCACGACGGTGACCGCGGCGACCAGGGTGACGGCCGCGACGACGGTGACGACCCCGGCGGCCGTGGCTGCCGCCACGGCGGCTGCGGTGGCCGCGCCGGCCCCGGCACAGCGCGTACCGGTCGGCTCGGCCGCCGGTTCGCTGGTGCCGCCCCGGCGGCCGCGCAGGCGGTGCCACGCCTCGGCGCGGTGAACCCCCGCCGCGGGCCGGTGGCGTGATCGACCCCGGCGCCGGTCCGCCCGGTCCGTCCGGTCCGCCCGGTTCTGCCTGGTCCGGCCGCGCAGGCTCCCGGCACCCAGGCGTTCCCGGTCGCCCGATGTCCCTGGGGACGGTCCCGCGGTCCCGTGGCGGACGGCCGGTTCCGAGGGCGCCCGGGCGAGTTACGCTGAGCAGCACGGGCACCGGTACGTCCGACGGCGGTCACAGGCTGCGATTTCCCTCCTGTCCCGGGGCGAGCGGGCCGCCGCAGGCCCGGCCGGAGCCCGCCGACCGGAAGGAGGATGCGATGACCATCTCCTGGGAGGACTTCCTCGCCCGCGTCGTGGAGCGCGGCGAGTACCAGGGCGAGGCCGAGGCGGATCACGCCTCGAGGGTCGTGCTGGCCCTGCTCGGTGAGCACCTGGTGGGGTCCGAGCGGGCGGAACTCGCCGCCGCGCTGCCCCTCACCTACGCCTCGCTGCTGCGCGACGCCGGGCCGGCCTCCGAGCCGCTGACCGCCGAGCGCTTCGTGGAGGCCGTGGTGGGGTGGATCGACGGGGCGACCCCGGCGACGGCGCAGTGGGACATCGGTGCCGTGCTCAGCACCGTCGCCGATCTGGTCCCCGGGGAGCTGCTGGACCGGGTGATCGAGCAACTCCCGGACGGCTACGACCTGCTGTTCGGTCACCCGGCGTCGGCCTGAGTCCGTCCGGGTGCCGTCGGGCCTCCGCTACCCCGTGGTGGCCCGGAACAGCGCCGTGCCCGGGCCGGTCAGCTCGACCGGCCCGGCGCCCGGGCGAAGATAGGCCGACGCGCCCGCCGGAAGCGGGAGTTCGGCGCCGCTGGGTGCGCGCAGCAGGGCCTGCCCGTGGACGCAGAGCAGGATCTGCGGGGTGGGGAGGTCGACCCGGGCGGCCGCCGTGTCGGGGCGCAGCCGGGAGAGCCTGAACTCCTCGGCGGGTGAGGGGTATCGCTCCTCGACGCCGTCGCCGCGCGGGGCCGGCGCGAGTACCTCGGGCTCGCCGGGGCGGAAGGACGTGACCGCCAGCAGGCCGTCCACGTCGACGTGCTTGGGGGTGAGCCCGCAGCGCAGCACGTTGTCCGAGTTGGCCATCAACTCCACGCCCACGCCCCGCAGGTAGGCGTGCGGCACCCCGGCATCCAGGTACAGGGCCTGCCCGGCCGTGAGCCGTACGTGGTTGAGCAGCAGCGCGGCGAGCAGTCCCCGGTCGCCGGGGTACTCCTCGGCGAGGCGGGCGTACGCGGCGCAGCTCGCGCCGTACGGTCCGCCGGTGGCCGCCGTGCGGCGCAGGGCCTCGGTGACGGTGGTGAGTTCGGCGCCGGAGGCGTTCAGCCCGGAGCGCAGCAGCTCGGGCAGTACGGCCTCGGCGGGCCGGGTGCGCAGGGCGGTGGCCCAGGGGGAGAGCACGCCGAGTGCGTCCAGCAGCCGGGCGGTGGCGGCGGTCGGCCGGAAGCCGCAGAGGGCCTCGAAGTCACCGAGCGCGCACAGGAGTTCCGGCTTGTGCCCGGGATCCTTGAACACCCGCTCCGGCGCGTCCAGCGGGATGCCCCGGGTCTGCTCCGCCGCGTACCCGGCCTCGGCCTGGGCGCGGGTGGGGTGGACCTGGAGGGAGAGCGCCCGGTCGGCGGCCAGCACCTTGAACAGGAACGGCAGCGCCGGGCCGAACCGCCGTGCGGTGTCCGGTCCGAGCAGGCCGTCCGGGTCCGCCTCGATCAGTTCGTTCAGCGGCCGCGGGCCGAGGCCGTCGCCGGCGCCGGCGTCGCGGCCGGCACCGGCGTCGTCGCCCGCACCGGCGTCGTCGCCGGACAGCAGGGACGGCGCCGACGGGTGGGCGCCCAGCCAGAGTTCGGCCTGCGGGCCGCCGTCGGGCGCGGTGCCGGTGAGCGCCGGGATGGCGGTGGGCGAGCCCCACGCGTAGCGGCGGACGGGGTTCCGCAGGAGGGCGAAGGGGGGTGGTTCGGTCGGCGGCATGCGGGCGGCTCCGTGGAGGCTCAGCGGCAGAGCGCGGCCGCGCCGATCAGCCCGGCGTCGGTGCCGAGTTCGGCGCGGCGCACGTCCAGGCCGCGGACGTACGAGAGGGTGGCGTAGCGGTCCAGGTGGCGGGCGAGCGGGGCGAACAGCACGTCCCCGGCCTCGGCCACGCCGCCACCGACGACGACCCGGGAGAGGTCCACCAGGGCGGCCGTGGCGGCGATCCCGGCAGCCAGCGCCTGGGCGGCGCGGTCGAAGGAGGCGAGCGCGAGCGGGTCGCCCGCGGCGGCGGAGGCGGCGACGGCGCGGGCCGTGCGGTCGCCGTCCACCGGCCGCCAGCCCTCGGTGAGCGCCCGCCGGGCGATCGCGGTGCCGCTGGCGAGGCCCTCCAGGCAGCCGCGCGAGCCGCACGGGCAGGGCTCGCCGTCCAGGTCGACGGTGATGTGGCCGAGGTGGCCGGCGTTGCCGCTGGGGCCGGGGCGCACCGCGCCGTCCAGCACCAGGCCGGCGCCGACGCCGGTCGACACCACCAGGCAGAGCGCGTTGTCGGCGCCCCGGGCCGCGCCCTGCCAGTGCTCGGCGGCGGCCATCGCCACGCCGTCCCCGGCGAGCTGGACGGGCAGCGCGCGCGCCGCCACCGCCGGGTGGGCGGCGACCTCGGCGACCAGCGGGAAGCCGCGCCAGCCGGGGATGTTGACGGGGCTGACGGTGCCGTCGGCGAGGTCGACCGGGCCGGCGCTGCCGACCCCGACGGCCGTCACGGCGGCCCAGTCGGCCGTCCCGGCGAGCTGTTCCAGCACCCGGTGCACCACGGCGAGCACGGCCGCGCCCGGTTCGGCGGCCGGGGTGGGCAGCTGGAGCCGGTGCCGCAGCCGTCCGTCGGCGTCGACCAGCGCCCCGGCGATCTTGGTGCCGCCGATGTCGAGGGCGGCGAACAGCGGGGTGACGGGCACGGTGGGCTCCAGAGCGGTCGGGGCGGGCGGCGCCCCGGCCGTGGGGCCGAGGCGCCGAACAGCGTAGAGGCTAGGCCGCGGCCCGCAGGCGGAGGGTGACCAGTTCGAACGGGCGCAGCGCGAGGCGCACCGCGCCGTCCTCGACCGCCACCTCGCCGCGGGTGCCGTCCCAGGGCCGCTCCAGCAGGTCGCAGGGGACGGCGTCGGCCAGCGGGAAGGAGGTGGTCAGCCGGCCCCGGGCGCGGCCGCCGCCGGCCTCGTAGACCCGTACGATCAGGTCCCCGCTGCGGTCGTCGGCGAGCTTGACGGCGCTCACCACCAGGGCGTCGTCGTCCAGCTCCACCAGTGGCGCGACCTGCTCGGCGCTGCCGGTGACCCGCCGCTCGGGCAGGCCGATCCGGTAGCCCTCGCGGACGGCGTCGCCGATCGCGGCGCCGGGCACCAGGGCGTGGCGGAAGCGGTGCGGGCCCTGGTCGGTCTTCGGGTCGGGGAAGCGCGGCGCGCGCAGCAGCGAGAAGCGGACCGTGGTGGTGGTGCCGCCGTCGGTGTCGCGGACGGTCCGGGTGACGTCGTGGCCGTAGGTGGAGGCGGTGACCAGGGCGACGCCCCAGCCGGGCTCGTCGAGGTGGACGAAGCGGTGGTTGCAGGCCTCGAACTTGGCGGCGTCCCAACTGGTGTTGGTGTGGGTGGGCCGGTGGAGGTGGCCGAACTGGGTCTCGGCGGCGTAGCGCTCGGTGTGGATGTCGAGAGGGAACGCGGCCTTGAGGAACTTCTCGGTCTCGTGCCAGTCGATCTCGGTGTCGATGTCCAGGCGCTGCTCGCCGGCCGGCAGGGTGAGGGTCTGGACGACGGTGGAGGAGCCGAAGGAGCGGGTGATCCGCACCGAGGCCGCGGCGGGGGACGAGGCGGCGGTGAGCGAGTCGACGCCGGTCAGGTCGGTGACGGTGTTGCGGTAGAACTGGTCCACGTCCCAGGCGTCCCACATGTTGGGGAAGTCGGGGTGCAGCTGGAGCAGGTTGGCCCGGCTGCCGGGGGCGACGGTCTCCCGGCCGGTCGCGGTCTCGACCGCCGAGGCGATCAGGCCGTCCGCGTCCACGACGACCTCCAGCAGGCCGTTGCGCAGCGTGAAGCCACCCTCGGGGCGCTCGACGGCCTCGCAGGCGCCGCCCGGGACGGCGACGGCGGCGGCCCCGCCGGCCGGCACGGCGGAACGCGCGTGCGGCGCCGCGTTGAACACCAGCTCGCGCCCGCCTTCGGCCGCCCCGGCCAGCGCCTGCTGGGCCGCGCCGATCAGCCCCTCCAGTTCTCCGGCCAGCGCCGCGTACGTGGCCTCCGCCTCGCGGTGCACCCAGGCGATGGACGAGCCGGGCAGGATGTCGTGGAACTGGTGCAGCAGCACGGTCTTCCAGATCCGGTCCAGCTGCTCGTACGGGTACTCCGCTCCGGTGCGCAACGTGGCGGTGGCGCACCAGAGTTCGGCCTCGCGCAGCAGGTTCTCGCTGCGCCGGTTGCCCTGCTTGGTCTTCGCCTGGCTGGTCAGGGTGGCGCGGTGCAGTTCCAGGTAGAGCTCGCCGACCCAGACCGGCGGGTTCGGGTACTCGGCCTCGGCCTTGGCGAAGAACTCGGCGGGGTTCTCCCAGCGGACGGTGGCCGAGCCTTCCAGGTCCTTCATCCGGGCGGCCTTGGCGACCATCTCGCGCGTGGTGCCGCCGCCGCCGTCGCCCCAACCGGTCGGGGCGAGCGAGTGCCGGGCCACCCCTTTGTCCTTGAAGTTCCGTGCCGCGTGGGCGATTTCGCTGCCCTTCATGGAGCAGTTGTAGGTGTCCACGGGCGGGAAGTGGGTGAAGATCCGGGTCCCGTCGATGCCCTCCCAGAGGAAGGTGTGGTGCGGGAACCGGTTCACCTGGCTCCACGAGATCTTCTGGGTGAGCAGCCACTTGGAGCCCGCGTTGCGGATGATCTGCGGCAGGCCGCCGGTGAAGCCGAAGGTGTCCGGCAGCCAGGCCTCGTGGTTCTCCACCCCGAACTCGTCCAGGAAGAACCGCTTGCCGTGCACGAACTGCCGGGCCATCGCCTCGGAGCTCGGCATGTTGGTGTCGGACTCCACCCACATGCCGCCGGCCGGGACGAACCGGCCCTCGGCGACGGCCTTGCGGACCTTCGCGTACACCTCGGGGCGGTGTTCCTTGATCCAGGCGAACTGCTGGGCCTGGGACATGGTGTAGCGGAACTCCGGCTCGTCCTCCAGCAGCGCCGTCATGTTGGCGGTGGTGCGGGCCACCTTGCGGACGGTCTCGCGCAGCGGCCAGAGCCAGGCCGAGTCGATGTGTGCGTGGCCGATCGCGCTGATCCGGTGCGCGGAGGGTACGGCGGGCGCGGCCAGCACCCCTTCGAGCTGCGAACGGGCGGCCGCCGCCGTGGCGTTGACGTCCTGGAGGTCGACGGTGTCGAGAGCCCGCTCGACCGCGCGCAGGATGTCCCAGCGGCGGGCGCCCTCCACCGGCAGCTCGGCCATCAGTTCGCCGAGCACCTCCAGGTCCATCACCAGCTGCCAGACCGTCTCGTCGAAGACGGCCAGGTCCATCCGGGCCAGCTTGTACTGCGGTCGGTCGCCGGCCGTCTCCCGGTCGCCCAACTCGGTGGGCAGGAAGGGGTGGTAGTCCAGGATGACCGGGTTGGAGGCGGCCTCGACGTGCAGCAGCACCTGCTCGCCGCCGACCGCCGGGGCGGCGATCCGCACCCACTGGTTCTGCGGGTTGAGGCCCTTCACCGGGGAGCCGTCCGGGCGGTAGACCAGGCCCTCGCACTGGAAGCCGGGCATGTTGGAGTCGAAGCCGAGGTCGATCAGCGCCTCGACGGTGCGCCCGGCCCAGGCCTCGGGGACGGTGCCGGTCACGGTGATCCAGCTGGTGCCCCAGGGCGCGCCCCAGGCGTCGCCCACCGCGATCGGGGTGCGCGGGGCGGCCAGGCCCTCGGCGACCGGGACGGGCTCGCCGGGCGCCGTCCAGATGCCGACCTCCAGCGGGACGGACTCGGGGTACACGGCCGGGCGGATGCGCTCGTCCAGGACGCGCTTGAGGCGGGACTCGACCAGGGTGCGGTCATCGTGCATGTCGGCGGGCTCCGTTGCGTGGCTGAGGGAAACGGATGGGCTAGAGAGAACGTACGTCGGAGGGGTGGACCACCTCGGTGATGCCGCGCGCGGCGAGGTGGGCGTGGTCCTCGGCGCGCTCGGCGAGGACCGCGGTCGGGCGGGCGCCCGCCTCGGAGAGGCGCATGAACGCCTCGTACGCCGAGCCGCCGGGGCCGCAGACCGAGCGGCGGGGCGAGGTGACCTCGTCGCCGGTGGCGACCACCACGGCGGTGCTGCGCGGCTTCGGCGGCCGCCAGGACCGGCGGGCCTCGGCGGCGGCCTCGGCGAGCCGGGCACCGGCCGGCTTGACCTCCCGGTCGGTGGTCAACAGGCCGAGGCCGTATTCCAGTTCGGGGAAGTCGGCGAGCGAGCGGTCCACGTCGTGCGAGCACCACCAGGTGACGCCCCACAGGTCCGGGCAGTCCAGCACGGCGTCCACGGTGGCGCCGGTGAAGCGCGCCGCGTCCTCGGCCGTGATGTGCGGGGCGGGCGCGCCGACCTCCTGCAGCCAGACCGGGCGGGCCGGGTCGTCCGCCCAGGCCTTGGACAGTTCGACCAGGTAGGCGGCGTGCTGGCTGGTGGCGGTGGAGCGCGCGCCGTAGCGCTGGGCGGTGCCGTTGAACACCCAGGAGTGCACGGCGGTCGCGGCGCCGATCCGGGCCGAGTGCCAGGGCGTGAACGGGTGTTCGTCCAGGTACCAGGCCGCGTCGTACGAGGCGTGCAGGTGCAGCCGGCCGGGGGCGCCCTGCTCGCAGGCGTCGAGCATCCGGCGCAGCCAGGCCTCCGCCTCGGCGGGGGTGGCCCGGTCCGGGTCGGGGTGCGGGGCGCCGGAGAACTGGTTGATCTCGTTGCCGAGCGTCATCCCGAGGAAGTTGGGCCGCTCGCGCAGTGCCCCGGCGAGGGTGCGCAGGTAGGCGGCCTGGCCGTCGAGCACCTCGGGGTCGGTGAAGAGGTTGCGCCGGTGCCAGGTCCGGGTCCAGGACGGGAGGAAGTCGAAGCTGGACAGGTGGCCCTGCAGCCCGTCCACCGCGACGTCCAGTCCGCGCTCGCCGGCCGCGTCCACCAGGGCCGCCAGCTGCTCGACGGCGCGCGGGCGGATCAGTGTGCGGTTGGGCTGGAAGACCGGCCAGAGCGGGAAGACCCGGACGTGGTCCAGGCCGAGGGCGGCGATGGAGTCGAGGTCGGCGCGCACGGCGTCGAGGTCGAAGTCGAGCCAGTGGTGGAACCAGCCGGCGCTGGGGGTGTAGTTGACGCCGAAGCGGGGAGTGGTGGCCATCGGAGCGATTCCTCAACGGGTTCGGGGCGTACGGACGGTGGGCCATGTCCCTGGGGCGGGCTAACCCTTGACGGCTCCCTCCTCGACGCCCTTGAAGAAGAAGCGCTGGCAGAGGCCGAACACCACGACGATCGGCAGGAAGGCGATCATGGTGCCGGCCGCGATCAGCCGGGGGTTGGCGGAGAAGGTGCCGTTGAGGTACTGGAGGCCGACGGTGAGGGTGTACTTCTGCGGGTCGTTGAGCACGATCAGCGGCCAGAGGAAGTCGTCCCACGCGCCGATGAAGGTGAAGATCACGATCACGCTGAGCATCCCGCGCACGTTCGGCAGGCCGACGTGCCACAGCCGCTGCCAGACGTTGGCGCCGTCCACCAGTGCGGCCTGGTCGAGTTCGGCCGGGACGGCGGCGAAGGCGGTGCGCATCAGCAGCACGTTGAGCATCGCGATCGAGCCGGGCAGCGCCACCCCGGCCAGGCTGTCGGCCAGGCCGAGGCCGCGCACCAGCACGTACTGGGAGACGATGGTGACCTCGCCGGGCAGGATCAGGGTGGCGAGGAAGAGGCCGAGGACGAGCCTCGCCCCGCGGAAGCGCAGCCGGGCGAGCGCGTAGCCGGCCAGTGTGCAGCCGACCACGTTGCCGGTGATGCAGACCACGGCGACGATCACCGAGTTGAGTGCGTAGGTCCACACCGGGATGACCTCGGCGACCTTGCCGTAGTTGCCCAGGGTGGGCTGGTCGGGCAGGAAGCTCGGGGTGCGGGTGTAGACGTCCTCGGCGGGGCCCTTGAGGGAGGTGGACAGCTGCCACAGGAAGGGGCCGATGACCAGCAGCAGGACCAGCACCAGGAGCAGGTAGCGGGCGGCGACCTGGGCGGTGGAGGGGGTGTTGAAGCCCCTGGCGGGCCCGGTGGGCGTGGCGGGCCCGGTGCGCCGGGTGGTCCTGGTGCGTCGGGTGGGCCGGTTCGGCCCCGGCGTGTCGGTGTTCTCGGTGCGGACGGTGGTCATGGGCTCAGGCCGCCTTCCGGTTCAGCCGCATCAGGAACAGCATCGGGCCGAGGGTGACGACGAACAGCAGCAGGCTGAGCGCCGAGGCGTAGCCGAGGTGGCCGTTGAAGCCGCGGCTGTACATCTGGATCAGCATCACCACCGACATGTCCCGTCCGCCGGGGCCGCCCAGGCCGTTGGAGAGCACGTACAGCTCGGAGAAGACGCGCAGCGAACTCACCGAGATCAGTGCGGAGATGAGGATCATGGTCGGGCGCACCCCGGGCAGGGTGACGTGCCGGAACCGGTGCAGGGGGCCGGCGCCGTCCACGGCCGCGGCCTCGTGCAGTTCGCGCGGGACGTTGGCGAGGGCGGACAGGTAGATGACCATGTAGTAGCCGAGGCCCTTCCAGACGGTCAGGGCGATGGCGCTGAACAGCAGCAGCCAGCGGTCGGTCAGGAAGGGCACCGGCGAGTCGGCCAGTCCGGTCTGCCGCAGCAGGCCGTTGGCCAGGCCCCGCTCGTCCAGCACCCAGCCCCAGATCAGTGCCACCACGACGGCGGAGGCGATCACCGGGGTGTAGAAGGCGGTGCGGAAGAACGTGATGCCGGGGATCTTGCGCTGCACCAGCAGGGCGAGAAGCAGTGGCAGGACGGTCAGCAGGGGGAGGCAGACCAGCATGAACACGATGCTGTTGAGCAGGGCGTCGGCGAGCTGTTCGTCGTCCAGCAGCCGGCCGTAGTTCTCCAGTCCGGTGAACCGCCCGCCGCCCAGGGGCTTGGCGTTGGTGAAGGAGAGGATCACCGTGTTGACGGCCGGCCAGAGGTTGAAGACGGCCAGCCAGACGATCGCGGGCCCGGCGAGCAGCCAGGGGGTGAACCAACGCCGGTGGGTCATGCCGATGCCTTCCTGGGGCCGGGGGTGGTGCCGGGTGCCTGCCGAGGAGTCATGGGGCGGGGAGCGGCGGGCGTGGGGGACTGCCCGCCGCCGGTCGCCGGTACGGGGTGGGGCGCCGTGGGTCGGGTGGTGTGGTCTTCCGGTTATCCCGGTTGTTCCGGCTATCCCGGTTGTACTGGTTGTTCCGGTTGTACTGGTTGTTCCGGAGGTTCTGGTGGTTCCGGAGGTGCCGGTACGGCGTCGAGGGCCCGGTGGGATCAGCCCTTGAGCAGCTTGTTGCACTGCTCGACGGCGGTGTCCAGCGCCTGCTTCGAGCTGGTCTCGCCGCTGATGGCCAGCGCGAACTGCTGCTTGATGACGGTGCCCATCGCGTCGTCCACCTCGACGGGCTGGATCAGCTTGGCCTTGGCGAGCGAGGTGAAGGCGATCACCTTGGCGTCGCCCGCGTTGGTGCCGTCGCTCTTGCTGAAGAACGGGTCGTTCGCAGAGGCCTTGGTGGACGGGAAGACGCTGGTCAGGTGGGCGAAGGCGGCCTGGTTCTCGGGGCTGGTGACCCAGCGGGCGAGGGCCACGGCGGCGGCCGGGTTCCTGGTGTTCTTCGGGATGGACAGGCCCTGGACGTACAGCGGCGGGGTGCCCATCGCGGTGGAGGGGACGACCTTCGGGGCGAGGGTCGGGTTGTCGGTGGCGAGGCTGGTGATGAAGTTGCCGCCGCCGGTGGTCCAGGCCGCGGTGCCCGAGCTGAAGAGCTTGGAGTTGCCGGCGTAGGTGTCGGTGAGCACTCCGTTCGGCATCAGGCCCTCCTTGAAGGCGTCGCGGTACCTGTCGAGCAGCGCGGCGGCCTCGGGGGTGTTGAAGGTGAAGGACTTCCCGTCGTCGGACATGATCTTCACGCCGATGTTGTACAGGTCGCCGATGCCCGGCTTGCGGCTCATCAGATAGCTCTGGCCGCCGGACTTCTCCTTCATCGTCCGGGCCTGGGCGATCAGTGCGTCCAGGTCGGCCGGAGGCTTCTGCGGGTCCAGGCCGTACTTGCTCAGGAGCTCCGAACTCCAGTAGTTCACATCGGTGTTGAGGTACCACGGGTAGCCGAAGGTGCCCTGGTGGCCGTTGAAGCGGTAGGCGTCCACGCCGCCGGGGACGTACTCCTCGGCGAGCTTGGGGTCGGCCTTGGCGACGTCCAGCAGGACGTCCTTCTTCGCCAGCGGGAAGGCGAAGTCCGGCGGGAGGTTGACCACGTCGGGCAGACTGCCGGCGGCGGCCTGGCTGAGCACCTTGTCGGAATAGCCCTCGCCGGGCTGGTCGAGCCACTCGACCTCCACGCCGGGGTACTTCTTCCTGAAGCCGTCGATCACGCCCTGCATGTAGTCGGTGAACTTCGGTTTGAGCGCCCAGGTCTGGAGCGAGACCTTGCCCTTGACCTCGCCGGTGGCGGCCGCACTCGCCACCGTGTCGCTGTCCTTGCTGTCGCCGGAGCCCAGTCCACAGCCGGTGAGCGCGGCGGTGGCGAGCGCGGTCGTGGTCAGTGCCGCCCAGATTCTTCGCATGAGGGTCTCCCGGTCCTGGGGTGGGTGGGGGATCGTGCTGAGCTCGGGGGTGTCGGTGTCGGATCCCGGGGGGTTGTGTCGGATTCCGTAACCTGACTAACTAAACCGGTCTAGCTATGCCAGGGACTATGCTCCCGCCTAAACTCGGATGTCAAGAGAAGGAGTCGGGTTCAGTGGGCAGACCGACGATCGCCGACATCGCCCGCCAGGCCGGTGTCTCCAAGGGCGCGGTGTCCTTCGCGCTCAACGGCCGCCCGGGCGTCAGCGAGGCGACCAGGGCCCGGATCCTGCGCATCGCCGAGGAGATGAACTGGCGCCCGCACAGCGCCGCGCGCGCGCTCGGCGGAGCCCGGGCCGACGCCGTCGGCCTGGTGATCGCCCGGCCGGCCCGCACCATCGGCGTCGAGCCGTTCTTCAGCCAGCTGCTCTCCGGGCTCCAGGCGGTGCTCTCGGCCGGCTCGGTCGCGCTGCACCTGATGGTGGTCGAGGACACCGCCGCCGAGATCGAGGTCTACCGGGGCTGGGCCTCCGAGCACCGGGTGGACGGCTTCATCGTGGTCGACCTCCAGGTCAAGGACCCGCGGCTGGCGGTCCTCGACGAACTCGGGCTGCCCGCGGTGGTGCTGGGCGGGCCCGGCAAGGGCGGCAACCAGCTGCGGATCTGGGCCGACGACCGGGAGGCGATGCTCTCGATCGTCGACTACCTGGCCGCCATCGGGCACCGCCGGATCGCCCACCTGGCCGGGCTGCCGCACTTCCAGCACACCCAGCGGCGGATCCGCGCGCTGCGCGACGCCTCGCGCCGGCTCGGGCTGGAGGAGGCGGTGTCGGTGCCCACCGACTTCAGCGACGCCGAGGGCGCGGCCGCCACCCGCACCCTGCTGTCCCGGGCCAGGCGGCCCACCGCGATCGTCTACGACAGCGACGTGATGGCCGTCGCCGGGCTCGGCGTGGCGGGGGAGATGGGCGTCGCGGTGCCCGGCGAGCTGTCCATCGTCTCCTTCGACGACTCGGTGCTCGCCCGGATCGTCCACCCGCCGCTGACCGCGCTCAGCCGGGACACCTTCGCGCTCGGCGAGCAGGTCGCGCGCAGCCTGCTGGCGGCGCTGGACGAGCCCGGGCCGGGGCGGGACCTCCAGATGCCCACGCCGCGGCTGACCGTGCGGGAGTCCACCTCGCCGCCGGGGGCGGTACCGGCCGGGGCCGTCGCCGGTTCGGCCTCCGGGTCCGCCGCCGCTTCCGCTGCCGGGTCCGCTTCCGGTGCCGGTGCCGGTTCCGTCGCCGGGTCCGTCACTGGTTCCCCCGCCGGTTCCCCCGTCGGGGTGGATGCTGCGCGCATCGTTGACAGCGGTTCTGAACCGGTTTAGCCTCGCAGCGCCGAGCGTGGCCGGCAGCGCCTCGTCCCCGGGCTCCGCTCGGCGCGCTCCGCCGTACTCCGTCCGGCTCCCGCTGCCCGTTCCGCCGCTCCTCCCGCCGCCCGTCCCGCTTCCCGTCGTCTCCGTGCGCCGAGGAAGCCCGGCCGCGGCGCGCGCCCACCCGCTCCAGCACCGGCAACGCCCGCATGCAGCCGGGCCCCCGTCCACGACGGCGGGCCCGCCCCACCCTCCTCCGCTCGATCGGAGCCACCGCATGTCACGACGCCTCCCCCTGCTGCTCAGCGCCGCCCTCGCGACGGCCGCCCTGTCCGCCACCCCGGCGGCCCGGGCCGACCCGACACCCGCCGCGGCGCCCGCCGTCACCGGCACCATCCGTGCCGCTGCCACCGCGGGCGCCGGCACCCAGCCCTTCGCCTCGTACTGGTACCCCAACAGCATCCTGAACTGGGACCCGGCCACCGACCCGGACGCCCGCTTCAACCGCTCCCGCGTCCCGCTCCAGCCGCGTACGAGCGATCCGGCGCTGCGGGCCAACCCCAACGCCCGTACCGGTGAAGGGAAGATCGCCTCACTGGTCTCCTTCGGACCCACCTCCGACAACCCCTCGCAGGGCTCCGCCGACCCCAACTACTACGCCTTCGGCTACTGGCAGTACGTGGACAAGCTGGTGTTCTGGGGCGGTTCGGCCGGCGAGGGCCTGATCCTCGCTCCCAACCCGACCGTGATCGACGCCGCCCACCGCAACGGCGTCAAGGTGTACGGCACCGTCTTCTTCCCGCCCGGCGCGTACGGCGGACAGCTCCAGTGGGTTCGCGACTTCGTCCAGAAGTCCGGCAGCCGCTACCCCGTCGCCGACAAGCTCGTCCAGGCCGCGCAGTACTACGGCTTCGACGGCTGGTTCATCAACCAGGAGACCGGCGGCGGCGATTCGACCCTGGCGGGCGAAGTGCGCAACCTGATGCAGTACACCAAGGCGCAGAGCGGAACCGAGTTCATGTGGTACGACGCGATGACCACATCCGGCTCCGTCAACTGGCAGAACGCCCTCACCTCCGCCAACTCGCCTTTCCTCCAGGAAGGTTCGAAGCGCACCTCGGACTCGATGTTCCTGAACTTCAACTGGTCGGCGAGCGGGCTGAACTCCTCCCGGGCACTCGCCCGGCAGCTCGGCCGCAGTGAGTACGAGCTCTACTCCGGCATCGACACCGAGGCCAACGGCTACGGCACCGGCGTGGACTGGGCCGCCCTCTTCCCGTCCGGGAAGCCGCACACCACCTCGCTCGGCCTCTACCGCCCGGAGTGGACCTGGAAGTCCGCCACCGACCGCGCCGACTTCTACGCCAAGGACGCCCGCTACTGGGTCGGAGCCGCCGGCGACCCGTCCCGGATCGACCTCTCGGCGAGCTGGCCCGGCCTGGCCGGCTACGTGGCCGAGTCCTCGCCCATCACCGCCAAGCCCTTCGTCACCAACTTCGACACCGGGCAGGGCGACTTCTACAACGTGGCCGGCGCCCGGGTCGCCACCGGCGGCTGGAACAACCTCTCGCTCCAGGACGTCCCGCCCACGTACCGCTGGGTGGTCGAGTCGAGCGGCAGCAGGCTCACCCCGTCCGTCGACTTCACCGACGCCTACCAGGGCGGCTCCTCACTGTGGCTGAGCGGAAGGCTCGACGCCGCCAACACCGTCCGGCTGTACCAGACCAGGCTGCCGGTCGCCGCGAACACCAAGCTGGACCTGGTGGTCAGGACGCCGGCCGCCGGGCCCACCGGGCTCAAGGCCGCCGTCTCCTTCACCGACGCGCCGAGCAGCTTCACCACGATCGACGTCGGCGCCAACTCCGGTACCGGCTGGGAGCGGCACACCCTCGACCTCTCCCCGTACGCGGGCCGCACGGTCGCCCAGATCGCCGTGCGGGTCGAGGGCAGTGACCCGGGGTACGACCTCCGGATCGGCCAAGTCGCCCTCTACGACGGCTCGGTGGAGACCCCGTCGGCTCCGTCCGGCCTCACCGTGCTCGGCGCGAGCGATGTGACCGCCGGTTCCAGCCAGTCCCTGCGGCTGTCCTGGACGGTGGCGCCCGGCGGCAACGTGCACCACTACGAGGTGTACCGGCGCAACGCGGACGGCAGCCGCACCTTCCTCGGCGCCACGCCCAACGACGCGTACTTCGTCGGGCGGCTCGACCGGACGGGCGGCGAGAGCACCACCACGGTGGACGTCGAGGCGGTGTCCACCACCTACGGACGCTCGGCCGCCGCCTCCACCACGGTGAGCTGGAACGGCACCCCGCCGACCGCCACCAACCTGGCGTTGAACCGCGCGGCCACCGCCTCCGGTCAGTGCAACGCCGACGAGGGCCCGGCCAAGGCCGTCAACGGCAGCGTCGGCGGCGGGAACAGCGACAAGTGGTGCACCCTGACCTCCGCCAAGTGGCTGGAGGTGGACCTCGGTTCGGCGAAGCAGCTGTCCGCGTTCGTGGTCAAGCACGCTGCGGCGGGCGGTGAGAGCAGCTCCTACAACACCCGGGACTTCACCATCCAGGCCCGGTCGGGCGCCAACGACCCCTGGACGACCGTCGCCGACGTCAAGGGCAACACCGCCGGCAGCACCACTCACCCGGTGAACACCACGGCCCGCTACGTCCGGCTGGTGGTCACCGCGCCCACCCAGACCGGCGACCCGGCCGCCCGCATCTACGAGTTCGAGGCCTGGGGCGCGTAGCCCCTCGTGGAAAGGAAGCCCCCCGTGCCGGTCACCATCACCGCCGTCGAGAGCACCGACCTGTTCGTCGGCCCGGAGGACGCCCCGCGCCAAGTGCTGCGGGTGCGGCTGGCGGGCCCGGCCGCCCTGATCACCGTCAGCGGACCGGGAGTTCGCGGCGAGGCGACCGGCACGGGACCGGTCGAGGTCCCGTTGGAGATCAGCGGGGCCTCGCCCGGCGACCGGCTCCCGGTCACCGTCCGGGCTTCGGACGCCGTGGCGGAGGCGATCGTGGAGGTCGCCGAGCCCGGTTGGACGATGTTCCTGGTCTCGCACTTCCACTACGACCCGGTCTGGTGGAACACCCAGGCCGCCTACACCTCCCCGTGGGAACTGCTCTCCGCCGACGCCACCACCCGCCCCCTGTGGGAACGCAACGGTTTCGCCCTCGTCGACGCGCATCTGGACCTCGCCCTGCGGGACCCGGTCTACAAGTTCGTGCTCGCCGAAGTCGACTACCTGAAGCCGTACTTCGACCAGCACCCGGAGCGCCGCGCCACGCTGCGGCAGCTGCTGGAACGCGGCCAGGTCGAACTCGTCGGCGGCACCTACAACGAACCGAACACCAACCTGACCGGCGCCGAGACCACCATCCGCAACATCGTCCACGGCATCGGCTACCAGCGCGACATCCTCGGCGGTGACCCGCAAACCGCCTGGCAGCTCGATGTGTTCGGGCACGACCCGCAGTTCCCCGGCCACCTCGCCGCGGCCGGCCTCACCGGCAGCGCCTGGGCGCGAGGCCCGTTCCACCAGTGGGGCCCGATCCAGAAGAACTTCCGTGAGGCCAAGGACGACGCCCGGGTGATGCAGTTCCCGAGCGAGTTCGAGTGGATCGCCCCCGGCGGCGAAGGCGTGCTCACCCACTACATGCCGCACCACTACTCGGCCGGCTGGTGGATGGACTCGTCCCCGGACCTCGCCACCGCCGAACAGGCCGTCTACGAGCTGTACCGGAAGCTCAAGCCGGTGGGCGCGACGAAGAACCTGCTGCTGCCGGTCGGGACGGACTACACCCCGCCGAACAAGTGGGTCACCGAGATCCACCGCTCCTGGGCCGCCAAGTACCTCTGGCCGCGGTTCGTCTGCGCCACCCCGCGCGACTTCCTCGACGCCGTCCGGGCCGAGCTGGCGGCCACCGGGCGCCGACCCAGCCCGCAGACCCGCGACATGAATCCGGTGTACACCGGCAAGGACGTCTCGTACATCGACACCAAGCAGGCCCAACGGGCGGGCGAGGTCGCGGCGGTGGACGCGGAGAAGCTCGCCACCCTCGCCTCCGTCCACGGCCTCGGCCGCTACCCGGCCGCCGCGCTGGACAAGGTCTGGCGTCAACTCGCCTACGGTGCACACCACGACGCCATCACCGGCTCCGAGTCCGACCAGGTGTACCTGGATCTGCTCGGCGGCTGGCGGGAGGCGTACGACCTGGCGTCCGGCGTGCGGGACGCGGCGCTGGACGTTCTCGCCGCGCGCATCTCCACGGTGGGCGAGGGCCGGGCCGTCGTGGTGACCAACACGCTCTCCTTCGACCGGACCGACCTGGTGGCCGTCGAACTCCCCTCCGGCTCGGAGGCCGTACGGGTGCTGGACGACCGGGGTGAGGCCGTGCCCAGCGCCGTCGACCGGGGCGTGCTGCGCTTCCTGGCCGTGGACGTTCCCGCGCTCGGCTGGCGCACCTGGCGGCTGGTGGAGGGGGAGGCCGAACAGCCGTGGACGGCGGACCCCGGCACGACGATCGGCAACGGCCGGTACCGGGTGACCGCCGACCCGGCGCGCGGCGGCGGCCTGTCCTCGGTGTGGGACCTGCTGCACGCGAGGGAGTTGATCCAGGACGGCCGGATCGGCAACGAGCTGCGGGTGTACGAGGAGTACCCGCAGCACCCGGACTTCGGCGAGGGCCCCTGGCACCTGGTGCCCAGCGGGCCGGTGGTCGGCTCCGGGGATGCCACCGCTTCGGACGCCGCTGCTTCGAATGCCACGGCTTCTGACGCCGCCGCTTCGGTCCGCCGGGAGACCGGGCCGCTCGGCGAGCGCCTGGTGATCGAGGGCACGGTCGACTCCGTCCGGTACGAGCAGACCGTCACACTCTGGCGCGGTCTCGACCGGGTGGACTGCCGCACCCGGGTGGTGGACTACTCCGGCGCCGACCGACTCCTGCGGCTGCGATTCCCGGTGGACGTCCCGGGCGGCCTGCCGGTCAGCGAGGTCGCGGGTGCGGTCGTCGGACGCGGGTTCGCGATGCCGGACGTGGACTCGGCCGAGGCGCCCTGGACCCTGGACAACCCGGCCAACACCTGGTTCGGCCTCGGCGCCACGGCGCGGGCCGAGCTGACCGACCCGGCGGGGGCGGTGATCGGCTCCCGGGCCCTCGGGGTCGCGGAGGTCGTCGTCCCGACGCTGGACGACGCCGCCGACGCCCGTCCGCTGGTGGTCGCGCTGGCGCGGGTCGGGGTCACGGCCACCACCTCCGGCGCGGACTGGGCGCGGTACGGGTGGCTGGACGTGGACTCCAACCTGCCGGACTTCCGCATCGTGGTCGGCTCGCCCGAAGTCAACCTGGTGGCAAGGGAGTTGATCGAACAGGCGGGGGAGGAGCACGCAGCCGTCCTGAAGGCGCACGGCGCGGTGTGGGTGCCGGCGCTGACACCGCTCGCCGAGGTCTGGCGTCCGGATGCCGATCTGCGCGACCTGCGGGCGTTGCCGGCACTCGTCGTCTCCGATGCGGCGGCGCTGATCGACGACCTGGCCGACGCGCGGATCACCGCCGTCTGCCCGTCGGCCGTTGCGGACCAACTGGCGGACCACACCGTGGCGTTGCTCAGCTTCGGCCTGCCCGGCTTCGCCGTCGACACCACCGGCGCGCTGCACCTCTCGCTGATGCGCTCCTGCACCGGGTGGCCGTCCGGCGTCTGGATCGACCCGCCCCGGCGCACCCTGCCCGACGGAGCCTCCTTCCAACTCCAGCACTGGACCCATGAGTTCAGCTACGCACTGGTTGGAGGAGACGGCGACTGGCGGGACCAGACCCTCCCCGCGCAGGGCCAGGAGTTCAACCACCCGCTGTACGCCCGGATCGCCCCGGCCCAGGAGGGGCCGCTGCCGGCCACCCTGTCCTGGCTGCGGGTCGAGCCGCAGCGCGAGGTACTGCTCGGCGCGCTCAAGCCGGCCGGCAACCCGATTGCTCGCGGCTCGGCGGCGCCGGTCGGCCCGGACCTGGCCGTCCGCCTGGTCGAGTCGACGGGCCTCGGCCGGACGGCGCAGCTCAGCGGCGCGCTCGGGCTGGGCTCGATCCGGGCCGCTGACCTGCTGGAACGTCCGCTTCCCTCCGACGACTCCGTTCTCGACCTCTCCGGTTCGCAGATCGCCACCATGCTCGCCACTCCGGCTCTGTCGGCCGTGGAAGGCGGCCCGGTGATGGGCGCGGTCGCCGAACCCGCCCAACCCGTCCATGCCCGCTACTGGCTCCACAACCGGGGCCCGGCCCCGCTCGGCTACCTGCCGGTGTCCGTCGGCGCCTCGCCCGGGCTGCTGCGGACGACGGGGGAGCCGGTGACGCTCTCGGTGGCCCTCTCCTCCCAGCTGCGGGACGCGGCGGTGGAGGGCACGGCGGTGGTGCTGCCGCCCGAGGGCTGGACGACCAGCCTCGGCAGCCGCCCGTACCGGCTGGAGGCGGCCGGCCACCTGCGCTTCCCCGTCACCCTCACCCCGCCGGCCGACGCCGAGCCCGGGCTGTACTTCGCGGCGGTGAGGATCGAGCACGACGGCCAGCAGATCGAGGACGTGGTGACCATCGCCGTCGGCGAGCTGCCCGATCTCCTGCCCGTCCCCGGGGACACCCCGGAGGACTGGACGATCGCCCAGGGCACAAAGGCGGTGGTCGGCCGCGACACCGGCCTGGACGTCGCCGTCTCCCACGAAGCCCTGCGCCTCACCCCCGGCGTCCGCGCCACGTTGAGCCTCACCCTCACCAACCGCACGCGCGGCGAGATCCGGGGCGAGCTCCAGCTCGTCTCGCCGTGGGGCACCTGGGAGGCCATCGCGGACCCGGTACGCGGCTTCACCGTCCCGGCCGCCACCTCCACGACCGTCGACTTCGCCATCGCCGCCCCCGAATCCGCCGACCCGGGCTCGTCCTGGGCCCTGGCGAAGGTGATGTGGTTCGGCCGCTGCCAGTACGCCCCGACCGTCGCCCTGGTGGTGGAGGCATGACCCTCGGCCTGCTCGACGGACGCCCGATCCCACGGACGGCCCTCGACCGCCGCCTCGCCGCCCTGCGGAACGGCCCGCGCGCCACGGCGCTGCCACAGCCCGGCAGTTCGGAGGCCCGCCAGCTCACCCGATGGGTCGCTCAGGTGCTGCTGACCGAGGCGTTGTGCGAGGCGGTGGCCGCCGAACGCAACCTGCCCGTCGGCCCATCGACTCCGACCCACCTCGACCAACAAGCCGCCGTCGAACTCGGCTCCATCACGGCGGCCGCCTACGAGGGCAGTGCAGCCGTCCAAGCCGTCTACGACGCCGTGACGGCCGACATCGAGCCCTCACTCGCCGAAATCGCCCACTACCGCACCATGACCACCCGGCCGACAACGGAACGCTGGCACCTCGCCCTCCCCGACGGCGAGCTGGAGGCCGACCCCGACACCCTCCCGACGGCCCTCGCCGAAGCCCTCCGCACAGCGCCCGAGGGCGAGTGGGTCACCGCCGGCCCCTGGAAGGCCGCCCTCCTCGCCATCCACACCACCCCGGGGAGCGACGACCCGACCGCCGCCCTACGCGACGCCGCCCGCCGAGCAGAGTTCGTCCGCTGGCTCGACCACGAACGCGCCCACCGCCTCACCCTGGTCGAGGGCCTGGAACACCCCGGCGACCCCGCCCAACCCGACAACCACCACCGCCACTGAGAACCCGGACAGCCCTTCGCTCCGTGGAGCGAAGGGCTGTCCGGGTCGTAGGCGTCACCCTCGGCGTGGCACCGGATGGTCCAGGGAGTCGAGCCACACGGTGTGGGTGCTCGGAGTGACCGTGAGGCCGAACCGATCGAAGCCGGGGCGGCCCTGGTCGTCCCACCAGCGCCAAGCGTTTTCGACCTCGTCCCAGAGGTTCCGGGGGCCGGACTGGTACACCTCGTACTCCGTGCGGCCCCGCTCGTAGTCGGCGGAGGCCCACGACAGCGTGTCGCGGCTGTAGAGCCACAGCGTGTACGCGCCGTCGTCGTAGCGCTCCGCCCGCCAGAACGCACCGGGCACACCAGCCCCGATGACGAACTGCTCGAACCATCCGCCGGTGTCGGGAGGGGCCAGTGCGGTGGTGCTTCGCACCCCATCCGCAGGCCACTCCTGCCCGTGCAGGTAGTCCTCGAAGTGCGGCCGGTCCGTCCGTTGTTGGCGCAGCCGCATGAACGCCGAACTCCGGGTGAAGCGGCCGCTCGCGCTGGTCCCCTCGTCGTTCACGGTCAGCCGGACGATCTGCTCGCCGCCGTACTCGGTGCCGAACGGCGCCACGATGATCCCGCCGGGGGTCAGCTGCTCCAGCCACGCCGGAGGGATCTCCAGCAGGGAGCAGGTGGCGATGATCCGGTCGTAGGGTGCCCCGCCCGGCCAGCCCTGCCGTCCGTCGCCCTCGACGACGGTCGGGGCGAGTCCGGCCTTGGCCAGGTTCTCCCGGGCGCCGCGTGCGATGTCGGGGTCGTACTCGACGGTCACCACGTTGGGGTCACCGAGACGGTGGGCCAGGAGGCCCGCGTTCCATCCGGTTCCGGTTCCGACCTCCAGCACCCTGTCGCCCGGGCGTACGTCGAGGTCCTGGAGCATCGAGAACACCATCGTGGGCATGGAGTTGGACGAGCTCGGGGTCGTGCCGAGTCCGTCGCCCTTGTGGTCGCCGTCGTCCCACTGCGTGGTCAGCGGGATGTCCGAGCAGACCGCCCTCCGCCATGCCTCGGGGTTCTGCGACCGGTCCATCACGAGGGTCTGCCGGGTGCCGTCCGCGATGCCCGGCCAGATGCGGTCCGGTACGAACAGTTCACGGGGAACGGCCCGGAATGAGGGGAGCCAGTCCGAGGAGAGCGCGCCGCCGGCCACCAGCGCGGAGGCGAGCCCCTGGGGACTCGCCTCCTGGTGCGTCTCGCCGGTCACTTGCCGCCGCCCGCCGGGGACGAGCCGTCCGAGGTGTTGCCACCCTCGTCGGAGCCGCCACCGCCATGCCCGGCGCCCTTGTTGCTGTCGTCCTGCTGGCCGCCGCCCTTGCCGTCGCCGGAACCGCCTCCGTGCTTGGCCATCTCACTACCTCCGTACTGGTTGGGCCCAACGGGCGGCTGCCCGCCGGGTGGTGCTCACACAGGCCGAAACTCCGCCGTCGTGGTCGCTGAGGCGGTTAATGGCCACCAGCGCTCCGCGGTTCTCTTCCTGGTGTTCGGAGGGACGTCCGCGTTCCCGGTTCTTCGCCGCCATACGCCTCCTCCCGCACCGTCACCAGGATCCGATAGTGCCCGGGACGGTGAAACCTCACCCGAAGGACACTCCGGAGCGTCCCTCGCGCGGTACAACGTCCCTGCAGGAGTCCAGGCTTCACGGGGAGACATGCGAGATGCCGAACGAGCGGCTGAAGGCCGTGATGTTGTCGGGTGGTTGGACACACGCTGCCTTGGCGGACAGGGCCGGAGTGGACGGCAAGTCGGTTGAGCGATGGGTCAATCAGAACCGGACACCCCGGTTGGGGACGGCCCGAGCGGTTGCCGACGCACTGGGAGAGGACATGTTCGCTCTGTGGCCGAGCCTGCGGCAGCCTCGCGCGGCAAGGGCGATGAGTCCTGAGTTGGTGGCTCTCTACGAACAGCGCGCCGACATTCCGGTGTCCTTCTTCGTGGATCTGTTCGGGAGGGCAGCGGAACGCATCGACGTGCTGGTTTACGCCGCTGTGTTTCTGCACGAGACATACCCACGGCTCAACGATCTGCTGCGGGGACGTGCTGCTGAGGGCTGCGCGGTCCGGATCGCACTCGGCGACCCTGGCAGCGAGAACGTCAGGCAGCGTGGCGAGGAGGAGAAGTTCGGTCACGGGATCGCGTCCCGGTGCCGCCTCGCTCTCATGCACTACCGTCCACTGCTCGGTACACAAGGCATCGAGATCCGCATCCACGGGACCACCCTGTACAACAGCCTCTACCGGGCAGACGACGAAGTCCTGGTGAATGGGCATGTGTGGGGGGCCAACGCCTTCGGAGCACCTGTCTGGCACCTGCGACGAACCGGCACAGGAATGCTGTTCGACACCTATGCTGCGAGCTTCGACGCGGTATGGGACACCGCACAGCCGGTTGAGGAGAGCTGATCACGTGGCACGGACCGAGTTCTATGACGATCCCGACGCGCCCAAGCCGAATCGGCTGGTCGTGGCCGCGTCCGCAGTGGTGGCGGATTCCGAAGGGCGCATCCTGCTCCAGCGGCGTACGGACAACGGGCTGTACGCGCTGCCAGGCGGGACGATGGATCTCGGCGAATCGCTTCCGGGCACGGCCGTCCGGGAGGTCCGTGAAGAGACCGGGCTTGACGTCGAGATCACCGGACTCGTGGGCACGTACACCGATCCCCGGCACGTGATCGCCTACTCGGACGGCGAAGTCCGGCAGCAGTTCAACATCTGCTTCACCGCACGCGTCACGGGTGGCGAGCTGCGGATCTCGGACGAGTCCACCGACCTTCGGTTCGTCGCTCCGGGCGACATCGGAGGGTTGCCGATGCACCACACCCAGCGTCTCCGGCTCGAACACTATCTGGCGCGCAGGGCGACCCCCTATCTCGGCTGAGCTGCCGCGACTTCTCAGCGGCGGCCACGACCGGGACGATCCGGTCGTCGCTGCCGTGCACGATCCAGGTCGGGATGTCGAACCGTTCCAGATCCACCGCCAGGTCCGGATCACTTTGCATCGGCCCCTCGCTCTGCGGAGCGAGGGGCCGATGGTGTCAGGTGGCGGAGCTGGTGTGGTGGTCGAACTCGCCGGCTTTGGCGGCGTCGAGGAACGTGGCGAACTTGACGGGGTCGGTGCGGACTATGACGTCGGCGTCATCTGACTCGCGGAGCTCCACCAGCCCGCATTCCGTGCGCAGTTCGACGCAGTTGTCCGTCGCGCCGGAGTAGCTGGACTTCTGCCATGTGGAGCTAGCCATGCTCTTGTTCCATCTCTTTCTTGACAGATCGGATCAAGTCTCGTGAGGCCTCCTCGGACAGGGCCGTGGAGGCCATCTGCGCGATCAGGGCGCGGAACCTCGCAAGGTAAGCCGGAGCGTCGAAGAGACGGATTCCGTGTCCGGTGTCCATCTCTGCACTGTCCAACTCGGTGATCGGCCCTGCCGCATAGGTGAAGTTCTCGCTGGGGCTCGGGACGACCCCTGCGCTGAACGGCACCACTCGAACGGAGATGTTCGGGTGTTCCGAGTCTACGTCGAGTGCGTTGAGCTGTTCGGTGAGCACGCGTGGCCCGCCGAACTGCATGTGGAGGGCTGCCTGATGGATGAACGCCGTGTACGGCACGGCACCGGAGCGGACCACTCGCTGGCGCTGTATGCGAAAGGCGGCCCTGAGGTCGATCTCGTGGTGGGGCAGCGGAGGGTAGGTCTGGGCGAACAGGGCGGTGGCGTAGGCGCCGGTCTGCAGCAGACCAGGGATCAGGGACGTCGAGTACGTGGTCAGCCGTTCCGCGTCGCTCTCAAGCTCCGCGACCTCAAGGAAGTCCGTCGCCAGGGTGTCCCGGTACTCCTCCCACCAACTGCTCCTACCGCGGTTCGTGATGATGTCGGCGAGTGCGTCGATCAGGGGTTGATTGACGCACATGCAGGTCGCGGCGATCGTATGAAGCCGTTCGATACTGATGCCGATC
This sequence comes from Kitasatospora sp. NPDC005856, assembly GCF_040629945.1. Taxonomy (NCBI): domain Bacteria; kingdom Bacillati; phylum Actinomycetota; class Actinomycetes; order Kitasatosporales; family Streptomycetaceae; genus Kitasatospora; species Kitasatospora sp. NPDC005856. The sequence continues at coordinate 58,234 of NZ_JBEXWT010000044.1, forward strand.
TTTCCGGCCTCCATCTGTGTCACCTGGGCCGGGTTCATTCCGACGGCGCGGCCGAGCTGACTGCCGCCGAAGCCGGCCTGTTCCCGCATCCTTCGAAGCTCTGCGCCGAGTCGGCGTTGGCGGAGTGTGGGGTTGGTGCGAGCCATTGGTTCCTTCCGCGGCAAGGGTGATCCCAGTCTGCAGCGCAGGGCGGGCGACGGTCCATCTTCGGGCTGGTGATGCCACCTTAGAGGGAATGTCGCGGATCCATGGAAAATTTATCATGAGGCTGCGTTATGGTCGTCGTCAGATCGATCAGGCGGATCGTCAGTAACGCCTGTTCTCCTAGGCAGTAGGCGCATGCTGCCCGCGCACCGCAGAGCAGTCACACGCGGCATCCACCAGCCCCGCCCTGACCTGGCTCACGGCGACGAATCCGCCGGCTCACCTCTCCCCACACCACCGCCTCACGGAGGTTCCCGTGTGCACCCGTAACACCCCCTCGATCACCCTCTCCCGGCAGGCCCTGCGCGACGTCCTGGTCCGCGCGGGCTGGGACCCCGAGACCACCTTCAACGCCGAACTCGCCCTCTGCGAGCTCATCGTCAACGCCTGGCGGCACGGCCGGACCCCCGCGCCCGTCGTCTACTTCTCCCTCCTCGGCTGCACCCTCCGCGTCTCCGTCGCGGACGAGAGCGACGCGCTTCCCGAACAGCGACTCCCCGCCGACCTCGGCGAGTGCGGCCGCGGCCTCCAACTCGTCCAGGGGCTGACCCACCGCTGGGGCGTCGACCCCCAGAAGCGCGGCAAGGTGGTCTGGTACGAGCTGGAGTCGCTCGCGTGAACCGGGAGCCCGTCGCGCCGGACGACCCTCGGATGCGCGACTACACCAAGGCGCAGATCACGGCCCTCCTGGGCGAGTTGCACAGGCGCGGAATGCCGTACGGGCTCCTCTGGGGGTCCGCCTCGGCCGGTGAGTCCACCCTCGACGGCCGCATCCTGGTCGACTTCGGCCATTCGCCGGTCAGCACCCTGCTGAACCTCCTCCACCTGCTGCCCGGCCCGGAAGGGGGCGAACGCGGATGAGCCCCGGAACCGCCGCCCGCCTCGGCGTGGTCACGGCCCTCCGGATGTCCAGACCCGATCCGTACGCTGACCCGGGACGCCGAAACCAGGACCCGACCCGGCGCGCACCCGCCTGACGGCGCCAATGGCCGGGCCGAGTCGCCCGACTCGCCCCGGCCGCGAGAGCGCCCAACGCCTCACCCTGGCCGGGGTCCTGGAACACCCGGGCGCCCCCGCCCGATCCGACAACCACCACCGCCACTGACCAGTTGACCTTAAGCCCGCCGCGCTCGCCACGAGCGCGGCGGGCAGGTCGGTGTGCCGGCCGTCCTTGTTGCGAATCCTGCGCGATGGCGCCTCAATGGGTGATGCGGGGGATTTGTGGAGCCGATCAACCCGGCTCCCCACAGTGTTCGTCACCAAACCCGCAGACATGAAAGAGCCGTGACCATGCCTCTCCCCATGTTTCCGGCACAGATCCTGCTGCACACCGACCAGCAGAACGGTCAGTTCCTCTTCGTCTCCAACGATACGGAGGGGGACGACAAGGTGGTGGAAGCCCACCCCTACCCCGATGAGTTCAGGAACAGGTTCGAGGCCCAGGACGACGGTGGTGGGAACGTCCGTCTCTACAATCCCGCGACTGGCTACTACCTGTTCGTCTCCGAGGGCGAGAGGGGAGGAGACAAGGTCGTCGAAGCACATCCGTATCGTGATGAGCCTCGCAACAGCTTCATGGTTCTCGAACCGGATCCCGGGGTCTTCGTCTTCCTCAACCCCAGCACCAACCGGTTCATGTTCATCTCGAACGACAGGGAAGGCGACGATTTCGTGATCGAGGCCCACCCTTACAACGAACTCCGCAACCGCTTCACGGCGATACCGGCGGCCTGAACCCAGGCGGGCGACTGCTCGCCGCCGAGCGGGGCAGCGGGTGCAGGTGTCCTCGATGCCCACCGCTCGACGGGTACGTGGATGTCGTTGGACCCGGGGCGCGGATATGACGCCACGCTACTCACGAGACCGGCGAACCGGACCGGTCTCTTGCGACGCTCGGCGCCAGGTAACGATGTGTGTCCCTGATTACCCCCAGCAGATGAACGACGAGACGGCGTCGTTCCAGCCGAAAGGAGTCAGGTCGGGGATCCGGGTTCCTGCGGGAACGAAGAAATCGGCCCCCGACAGGTTGATGTCCCAGAAAAGGTCCACGTCGAACGCGCAGACGCTCACCGACGAGATGATGTCGTTCCAGTTCTGCGTATGGAGAAAACCCCTGGGGACGTTGACCAGGTTGGGCCAGTGGAAGCCATGCTCCAACTCAAGACGGTCCCCGCCCTCGTTCGCGTCTTCCCAGACCCGGGTGAAGGTGGGAAGCCCGAAGTCCAATGCCACATCCGTGTCCATCGACCGTGCTTCGGAGAGCATTGCCGTACGGTCGGTGAAGGCTCCGAGGGCAACCGCACCCCCGTCGGACAGGCGAGTCGTATAGAGCGCCTGAGACCTCATCGTGGCGTTGAACTGCTCAAGGTCTTCGACGACTTCCCCGTTGAGGACTATCGGGATCTCGGGTTCGATCGGACGCATTGCGCCCCTTGTCGGCGGGCGCCCCTCTTCGAACGCCTTGAGGGTTTCCGGGGTGTTTCGGCGGGATTGTATCTGTGCCCACGCTTCGTGTGATTTCTGCGCCGTGACAGTCATCTGCGTCACTCCTTGTTACGTGGAGGCAAAGGATGATTCGTCACTTCCATGCTAGAGGTGTGGCCGCGAAGCGCCACTGGCCATGGGGTAGTTGAGCCTGCAAGCAGGGCGCCTTGAGGCGGTACGAACCGTCCTTTGTCGGCCGTGCGGCCAGTGGTTCAACTCGTCGAATGAGAAGACTTTGGGTGCGGCGCTCTTGGGAGGAGAATGTTGATCGGAGGGTCAGGCTGAAGTCAATACGGTGACTCTTTTGGTGATCTTCAGGGTTGTCCCGTGGCTGCCGTGCAGAGGGTGTGAAATCCGAGGGCGTACACGATCAGGCCGCGGGGGGCGGGGGATCAGGCCCCGTCAGAGGCCCGGGCCCGGGGCGTCAGCCCCGCCCGCGCCATGAGGACGGGCGGAACCAGCGGCGGCGCAGGCCGGTGCGGGGCGGTGGTGGGAGTTCGGCCTCCATGGGGGAGGTGAAGGTGCGCAGCAGGACCTCGGGGGCCGGGCTGCTGCCGCCCGGCGGCTGCGGGGGCGGGGACGGTGGCCGCACCGCCGGCAGGTAGGGCGGTGGGGGGTCCGGTGGAGGGCCCGGCAGGAGGGGCGTCGACGAGGCGGACGAAGTGGGCGGCGGCGGTGGCCCGGCTTGCGGGTGCCCCGGGGTGCGGAGGTGGACGGTCTCCGGGCTCGGCGGGGGCGGGGGCGGGGGCGGGGCCGAGAAGACCTCGGTCGCCCACGTGCGCGGTCGGAGCCGGGTGGTCGGCCCGCCCGGAGCGGGGCGCTGGACGGTCTCGGCCGTGGGCGGGCTCGGTGGCGGTTCCAGGGCGCGGCCCGATGGGGGCTGGTACGGGCGGTCGAGGTCGAGGACGAGCTGGGTGCGCCGCAGCGTGGCGCGGGAGACGGCGTCGGGCAGCCAGTCCCCGTGGGCGAGTTGCCGCTGTGCGATGGTGACGAGGTGGCCGGGGAGCGCGTGGAGCAGGCCGTCGACGGTCGGCCGGTGGGCGGGCTCCTTGCTCAGGCAGGCGCGGACCGAGCCGTCGAGGTCGGCGGGCAGCGAGGATATCCGGGGCTCGCTCTGCAGCACGTTGAAGATCACGTTGACGACGTGGTCCCCGTCGAAGGGGGGCAGTCCGGTCGCCGCGAAGGCCATGACCGCTCCGAGGGCGAAGACGTCGGCCTCGGCGCGTACGGACTGGCCGGTGACCTGCTCCGGGGCCAGGTAGCCCGGGGTGCCGATGATCACGCCGGTCGAGGTCTGCCGGGTCGAGCCGGCCATGAGCGAGATTCCGAAGTCGATGAGCCGCGGGCCCTGCGCGGTGAGCAGGACGTTGGACGGCTTGAGGTCGCGGTGGACGACGCCCGCCGCGTGGACGGAGTGCAGGGCGCTCAGGAGTCCGTACCACAGGGCGTACAGCGAGTCGGTCGGAAACGGTCCGAAGGCGTTGACGCTCTGCTGGAGGGAGAGCCCCGGGATGAAGGAGGTGGCCATCCAGGCGCCGCTCTCGTCGGCCTCCGCGTCCAGGAGCGGGGCCGTGAACTCCTCGGGGATCCGCGACACGACGGCGATCTCGCGGCGGAAGCGTTCCTGCGCCTCCCGTTCGCTCACCAGCTCCGGTCGCAGGACCTTGACCGCCGCGGCCCGGCCGGTGGCCGAGCGCGCGAGGTAGACGATTCCCATGCCGCCCTCGCCGAGGCGGCCCAGCAGCCGGTAGTCGCCCAGCTCCCGGCGGTCGGTGGCGGAGAGGGGCGCCAACCCGTCGGGCAGGCCGATCCAGCCGTCGGGTTCAGCCATCGCTCCACCTCCCGAGGCCCCGGCGGTCGGTCGTCCGGTGCCCGCGCCCGAAGAGGATCTCCGACTTGAGCCGGCGGTCCGCGCGGTGGCGCCAGCGGGCCAGCAGGGCCTCGTTCGCGCGGACCTCCGGGTGGTCGGCGCCGAGGGTGCGGCGCAGTTCCGGCAGCACCTCGTGGAACAGGCGCAGCGCGGTGCGGACGTCCCCGTCGGCGCCGGTCCAGTGGGCGAGCCGGGCCCGGTTCACCAGGGTGACCTGGTCCTGCTCGCCGAGGATCCAGTCCAGGTCGTCGAGGAGCTGCCGGAAGAGGGCGATGGCCGTCCGCGGGTCGCCGGCCTCGCCGGTCCAGTGCGCGTGCTGGCTGCGGGCGAGGAGGGTCTCGCGGGCGTCCCGTCCGGCCACCCGGCTGAGATCGGGAACCACGGCGGCGAACAGCCCGCGGGCGCCCTTCGCCGAGCCGGCCAGGCCGGTCCACTGGCCGAGCCTGGCCCGGCCGATCAGGGTGTGCAGGTCGTCGGCGCCGAGGAGCCAGTACAGGTCGGGGACGAGGGAGCCGAGCAGTCGGACGGCCTGCCGGGTCTGGCCGGTCCGGCCGGTCCACTGGGCCTGGTTGATGCGTCCGACCAGGGTGTCGCGGTCCTCCGCCCCGAGGACCCGGTGCAGGTCGGTCACCAGGAGGCCGGTGAGGTGCGCGGCGGAGCCGGTGTCGCCGGAGACCCCGATCCAGTGAGCGAGCCGGCCCCGGCCGAGCAGGGTCTCACGGTCGTCCGGGCCGAGGGCGCGGGTCAGGTCGGTGACCACCTCGCCGGTGAGTCGCGCCGCCTCCTGCGGACGCCCGGCCTCGCCGGTCCAGTGGGCGAGCTGGGCGCGGCCGACGAGGGTGACCCGGTTGTCGGCGCCGAGCACCCGGGTCAGTGAGCCGACCGCCGCCGTGGACAGGTCGAGCGCCTCGCGGACCTGGCCGGCGGCGCCCAGCCACTGGGCGTACTCGATCCGTCCGGCCAGGGTGTCCGGGTCGTCCGTGCCCAGGATCTGGGTCATCTCGTCGAGGACGTTGCCCAGTTCCGAGGCGGCGGACCGGGCGTGGCCGCCCTGGCCGAGGCGCCGCCCGGACTCCACGAGGGACTGGAAGCGCTCCCGCTCGGTGACCGGTCCCTGGCCGCCGTCGGGGGGTTCACCCCGGCCCGGATGCTCGGAGCGCCCCGCCCGCGGGCGGCTGAGGATCAGATTGGCGGCGGTGTCGGTGCCGCACTGCTCCGGCTCCGGCCACCCCCGTGAGCGCAGCGCGAGCCGCAGGTGGGGGAAGAGCGCGCCCAGGGACACGCCCTCGGGGCCGGCGCCGTCGACTCCGTTGCGCAGCGCGCGCAGCAGTTCGCCGGTGAAGGCCGTGTGCCGCTTGCCCTCCTCGAAGTGGGAGGGCGAGTTCGGCGGTGACGAGACCAGGGTGTACGCGCCGGCGATCTCCAGCTGTTCGACCACCGGCGGGGTGCTCCCGGACAGGCCGCCCGCGACCGCGCGGCCGGAGAAGCAGCAGTCGAGGACGAGCACCCGGACGCGCGCCGGACTGGCCTGGAACGCCTCCCGGACGACGTCGAGCGGGCAGGCCGTCAGGGAGGGCATGCTCTGGTCGGTCTCGGCGAGCGCGAGGTAGAGCTCCCCCTTCTTGGAGCCGATCAGGCCATGGCCGGAGTAGTAGACGAGGAGCACGTCCTCGGCGGCGCCCGCCGCCTGCAGCAGCGGCAGTCCGAGGTCCCTGGGCTGTCGCGGGTCCAGCACGGTGATGCAGCGCTCGGGGGCGAAGGCGCCCGGCTGTCCCTCGATCAGGACGTCGCGGAAGTCGAGCACGTTGTTCGCGATCGCCGGTACGTCCGCGGGCCCGCTCTGGTGCGAGTAGTGGGCGGTGCCGATCAGTACGGCCCACGAGCGCGAGGCGTCGGGAAGCCGGAACACGGTCAGCCCGAGACGCCGTCGGTCCGCGGGGTGGTGTCGGTCCGCGGGGCGGGGGCGAGGTGCGGGGCGGTGTCCGTGGGCGGGCCGTCGTGCAGGGCGGCCTTGAGCAACGCCTCCACGTCGGAACGTGCGACGTGCGCGGCGGTCACCTCGGTGCGGGTGCCGTCCGGCTTCACGGTCTTGAGCCTGACGGTGCTGGTGCGGGGCTGGCTCAGGTACACCCTGAGCGAGGTGGCGAGCGTGGTGACCGCGCCGCCCGCCCCCAGCGCCACGATGAGGACGTCGGACCAGGACCCGAGTTCGCCCGGGCCAGCCATGGCCGGTGCGACGCGGACCCGGCCGCGGAGCGTCGGCTCGCCGGCCAGCCAGTCGCGCAGGTCGAGGACGGCGTCGGGGCCGCCCGCTTCGACCGCGAGCCAGGATTCCACCACAGCGATTCCCCTTTGGATCGGACCGGCGCGGGTGTTCCGCATCCGCTAGGACGGCGGCGCGGAGCGTTCTGTTCCTCGTGCGGCCGAAATGTTATGACCGTCCGTCAGAAGATCGCCATCCGACGGGTCCGCATCCACCGCCGACGGCATCCGGCGTAGGACGGTGATCAACTGTCCTTCCCCGGTGGGTGGTTGCTGCGTCCGCCAGGCGGTGTGGTCGTCCGGGCGGACCGCAGAGGGGTGAGCGGTCGTGAGGCATGACCGAACTCCGGGTCGATGTTCGTGCAGGTGGCCGACCGTGCGAGCCGTCCCGATGGTGCGGGACGTACCCCTTGGGTCGTCCGTGCCGCCCCGGTGTCCCCGGGGCGTCATGCCAACGCCCGTACTCCCCTTCGCCGTTGACGACGGTAGTTCGACTACGTCACGCTCGATGAACCGCCGAGGTCGGGGGCCGTCGGCCGGGCCGCGAGCCGCGAGTCGCGAGCCGCGAAATCGCATGCCGTGTGCCGTGTGCCGCCACACCGTCCCCGACGCCCGGCCCGGAAGTCCACCGTGCACCCGTGTGGAGGTACCGCCATGTCCATCTTCAAGCGCCGTCTCGCCGTGCCCGGAGCCGCCGTCGCCGCCCTGACCCTCGCCGCACTCCTCCTCCCGGCCACCGGCGCCCACGCCGCGCCGCCGCCCGCCGACTCGTGCACCCAGAACTGGAGCATCAGCTCCGGCCAGGGCTACGCGAACGGCAAGTGGTGCAACTACAACACCAAGGTCGTCGGTACGGTCCACGACACCAAGGCGGACGGTCGCTGTCCCTACGTGCGCGGCGGCCTCTCCAACGGCGGCTACGTCGACAGCGACTGGGCCGGAGGCAAGGGCAAGTCCCGCCCCATCACCCTCCGCGCCCCCTCGGGCACCCACTTCACCAGCGTCAGCATGCGCTCCATCGGCTGCTGACGCCCGGCGCGGGCGGGTGGGCGCCGTCGGCTGGCGTCGGCCCCGGAACGCGGCCGGGTGAGGAGGGGGCCGGCGGTCGGGGAAGGAGCGTCCTGCCGGACGGATCCGGCAGGACGCCTCCCGCCTCGGGGTCGTGCGGTGTCACAGCCTCACGAGCTGCACGCGGCTGCACACGACGAAGCCCTCGTGCGTGCCGTCGGACAGGAGCAGGGTCCGGTACATCCTGCGGTCCTGCTCGGGGACGTCCGCGAACCCGTCGATCTCACGGTCCGACCGGGCCTTGGAGATGGACAGGCTGTCGAACGTCGCCCGGAGCTTCATCGCCGCGACATTCTCGAACTCCACCTGCAAGACCGGCTTCTGTGCGTCCTCCCAGGTACGCAGCACCAGGAAGCGGTGCGAAACCGAGTAGGACCAGGGCCGGAACGCCCGTTCGGTCTGCAGGGGCAGATCCTTGAGCCCGGCGAGGAGGGTCATTCCGATGCGCATTCGACGGTGCTCGTCTCAGTCGAAGGGGCTGGTCGTCTCCACTCCATTCTCGTACCACTTCACGCGATCCCGGACGTCCTGCGGAGCCTCCCTGATCATCTTCAGCTCCCAGGCCGTGAAGTGCTCCTTCGGGTCCACGAGCTCACCGAACTTCTCGGCCCACTCCCGGGCGTTGGCCTTCCCGATGCCGTCGAGGTTGAAGAAGATGTCGGTGTTCTTCCCCGGGGTGAGTGCCTCACGGACGGTCGCCACCCAGTCGGTTCCCGCGGGGAAGTGGTGGTACGCCTTCGCCTTGACGGTCTTCTCGGCGAATTCCTTCAGGATGAGGTCACCCGCATCGTTCACGGTGACACCGAGGGCGAGTCGCTTCGGGCAGTAGTTCTTCGCGTTGTGGACCAGGACCGACAGGTCGCCCGCCAGCACGTAGTACGTGTGGAGGTCGTCGACGGTGAGGTTGTAGGCGGGCTGGAGGGTGTTCCAGTGCCGGACACTCTCGATCGGCTGGGGCCGGCCGGCCGCGTCGCGCAGTTCGTCGCCGGCCTTGAGAGCCGCGGCGTCGAGCCACTGCTTCTGGTTCTCGGACCAGAAGGGGTGGTGGTCGGTGCTGGTCAGGAAGCGTCCGGCGCCCAGGGAGATGTCGGTGAAGTCCCGGTCGTCGGGGGTGTAGATGGTGTCCGAGACCCGGCGGGGGCCGGTCACTCCGGTGGTGGGGTCGGTGGCGAGGACCTCGTCGCCGACCCGAACCGTCTCGATGGCACGGGTGGAGCCGTCGGCCATCAGGACGCGGGTGCCGGCCGGGAAGCTGTTCAGCTCGCAGGCCGGAGGAAGCCGGGTGACGAGCTTCTGGATGAACTCGACCGCCTTCTCGCCCCAGGAGCCGAACTTCTTGGCCCACTGGGCGAGTTTGGCGACGGCGGCGCCGTCACCGATGAAGGGGATCGCGCCGATGCAGGAGGTGAGCGCCTCGGTGGTCTTGCCCTCGACCGCGTAGTAGGCGCAGTTGATGAGGTCGGCGATGTCGGCGAGGCCGGGGGCGATGACGCCGCCCGCGCCGCCGATGACGTCGAGGGTGAGGTGGATGCTCTCGGAGAAGAGGTGGTAGAGGTAGCTGACGTTCTCGCTGTCCTCCTTGGCCTTCTTGATCTCCTCCTCGAGAGCCGCGATCGAGTCCTGCTTCTGCTGCTCGGCCTGGGCCCGCTTCTCGGCCTCCTGGCGCTCCGCCTCCAGCTTGGCGAGCCGGGCCTTCTCCTCGGCCTCCTGCTTCACCTGGTAGTTCGCGTGGGCGTCGTCGGCGGCGGCCTGGGCAGCCTGGGCGTCCTTGCCCGCGGCCTCGGCGGAGCTCCGGGCCTGGCTCGCGTAGTCGTTGGCCTCGGACGCGGACCACCGGGCCAGGCGGGCCGAGCTCTCGGCCTGGTTGGCGGAGTAGACGGCCTTGGCGGCGTCGCGGTTGGCGGAGGCCTTGGCGGCATTCGCACTCTTCGCCGAGGCGGCTGCCTGGGCGGCGGAGGCCTGGGCGGCGTCGGCGGCGGCCTGGGCCTTGGCGACCTGGTCGGCGGCGGTGTTGGCCGAGGCCTGGGCCTGGGCGGCGTAGCCGTTGGCCTCGGTGGCGGCGTCGCGGGCGATGGCGGCGGCGGCCTGGGCCGTGGCGGCGTTCTTCTGGGCGGTCGCGGCGTTGGCGGTGGCCTCGGCGATCAGGCCCTTGACGTCGGCGACGTGGACGGCGGTGAGCCGGTCCTTCTGCTGGGCGGTGTACTGGCCCCGGGCCACGAAGGCGCGCAGGTCCTGGACGGGGCCCTCGAGGGCGATCCGGGCGGCGGCCTTGAGCTCGGGCTCGGTGTCCGGGGCGTCCTCCAGCCGGACGGCGGTCAGGCGGTCGTCGGCGGCCTGGGCGTCCGACAGTCCCTTGCCGAGGAAGTCCCGCAGCGCGGCGGGGGTGTTGACACGCAGGGCGGCGTCGGCGGCGGCCTTGACGGCGGGGCCGGCCGTGTCGCTGATGCGGGTGATCGTCAGCCGGTTGTCGGGTGCCGCTGCCTCGTCCTTGCCGCTGGTCAGGAACGCGGCGACCTGGGTGGTGTTGCCCTGCAGCGCGGTGTAGGCCGCGGTACGGACCGTGTCGCTCTCCGAGCCTGTGTAGACGTCGGTGGCACGGTCACGCGTGTCGTGGTCCTCGGCCTGCTTGCGGCCGCTCTTCACATAGGAGAAGACAGTGGCGTCGTTGCCGGTGAGAGCCGCTTCGGCTGCCGTTTCTCCCCACGTTCCGGAGATCTTGCGGGAGATCAGGGCGAGCTTGCGGCCGTCGGTGGCGACCTGCGCCGGGGTGGCGCCGGGCTGGTTGGCCAGCGCGGCGAGGCGGTCGGCCTCGGCCTTGGTCTTCTGGACGTCCTGGGCGGCCTGGTCGGTCTGCGCCTGCTTGTCCGCCTGGTCGGCCTTGGCCTTGCGGGCCTTCTCCACGGCCGCCGCGGTGCGGTTGGCCAGGTCCTCGGCCTCGGTGCGACGGGTCAGGTCCTGGACGGCGTTGGCCTTGTCGACCGCGGTCTGGGCGTCCGCGGCGAAGCCGGAGGCGGCGTTCGCGTGGTCGGTGGACTCCTGCGCGGCGTTGGCACTCTGTCCGGCGTGGTCGGCGGCGTCCCGGGCGGCCTGCGCCGCCGCGGCGGCGTGGGAAGCGGCGGACGCCAGCAGCGTCTTGGCGGCCTCGGCCTGCGTGGCGGCCTCACCGGCCAACTGCTGCGAAGCGGCGGCGGCACGGCCGGCCTCGGCGGCCGAGCGACGCGTCGCCGCCGCGGCCTGCTTGGCCTTCGCCGACTGCCCGCCCGCGCTGTCCGCGTAGGCACCGGCCTGCTCGGCCGAACCCGCCGCGGAATCCGCGTTGCCCTTGGCGCTGAGCGCGGCACCCGCCGCGTCCTTGCTCCGCGCCGCGGCCTCGTTCGCCTTCACCAGCGTGGCGTTCGCGTCCGCCGCGATCTTCGCCGCGGCATCGGCGGCATCCGCCGCCACCCGCGCCTCGTTCGCCTTGGTCGCGTCACCGGCCGCGGCCGCGGCAGCCGTCCGCGCGTTGGCCGCGGCCCGCTGGGCCCCGGCCGCCGCCGCCGCCGCGTTCGACGCCGCGATGGCGGCGGCGCGCGCCGAGGCGTTGGCCGCACGGGCGGCGGTCATCGCCGTCTGCGCCGCCGCACCCGCACGCTCCGCCGCGCTCGCGGCCCTGTTCGCCGCCTCGGTGGCCTTGGCCGTGTCGGCTCCGGCCTGCTGCGTCTCGATCGCCGCCCGCGCGGCATCCGCCTTGGCCAGCTCCGAGTTGTGGACCGCCTGGTCCTTGGCCTCGATCGCCGCGGCCGTCTCCTGGGCCGCCTGCGCGCTCGCGTCCTTCGCCTGCTGCGCCAGCTGCGCGATGCTCGCGCGCTCCTGGTCACGGCTCTGCGCGATGTACTGGCCGGTCGCCAGGAAGTCGCGCACGTCCTGGATCGACCCGTTCAGCGCGATCCGCGCCGACGCCTGGACGTTGGGGCCACCGGAACTCAGGATCTGGACCAGCTTGACCCGGTCGTCGCCGTCCTTCGCCGTGAACTGGGTCTCCGTCAGGAACTTCTGCAGATCGTCACTGGTGTTGGCGCGCAGCGCGGCATCGCCCGCCGCTTGGAGACTCCGCCCGGCACCCATCGCGGGGTCGGTGATCCGGGTGATCCACAGCCGCCGGTCGGCGTCGAGCGCCGCCTGCCAGCCGCCCTCCAGGAACGTGCGCAGCTCGTCGGCGGTGCCGTCGAGCGCCTTGTCGGCGGCCTCGCGGACCTTCGGCCCGCCCACGCTGGAGATCTGGGTGGCGGCGAGCAGGTCGTCCGCGTGCTGGGCCCCGGCGAGCTCGTTGTCGACGAACTGCTTCACGTCCTGGTCGGAGCCGGCCAGTGCGACCTCGGCGAGCGCGTGCAGTCGGGGGCCTCCGTTGAGCCACGCCTGCAGGGCGAGCTCGCGGGGGCCCGGCTGGACCTGCCCGGTGGCCGACACGGCGGCGGCGCTCGGGATGCCGGCCCCGACCAGTCCGGCGGTGAGGGCGAGGGGTAGCAGGCCCAGGGAGAGCCTGCCCAACAGCGGCGGCCCTCCCCTTCCTCGCCGTCGTGAACGGGATATCGATTGACGCACGGGAAGACCTCCACTGTCGACATCGGCCGAATCCCGGCCGCAGCGGAGTCACGATAAATGACACTCCAACAGAACGCCCACGAAGTCAAACAGTTCCGTTGCCGATCGGGCGTCAAAGTGCCTCAGTGGACTCATAATTCGGCAAAGGTGTCGCACCGTCAGTATGTGATCAAATGCCTTCCAAATCGTGACAACCTGCCCGTCTGAGCTGCAAGAAGGGTCTTGGCGCGGCCTCCGTCGATCTGGTTCGATGGAGCGGATTCCGCCGATGGTGACGGGGGTGGCCAAGCGGCTTTCCAGGCTCGCCACCACCATTCATGACGCCTCGTCACGTCATGCAGGTTCGCCTGCCATCCGGAGGCTTCGTCACATTTCGATGATCTGTCGACCAGGTCAACACCAAACGAACGAAGAGGAATACTCATGGCAAAGCGCATGTCCCGCTGGCTCGTTGGTGGCGCCGTCGCCGCGGCCGCCACGCTCGGCGTCACCGCGATCGCGTCCGCCGACGGCACCC
>NZ_JBEXWT010000045.1:0-71131 GCF_040629945.1 Kitasatospora sp. NPDC005856
GGCCACCTCTCCTCGGCGCGTACGGGTTCCGGTCTGCCGACCGAGCAGGCCCTGGCCCTGTTCGACCGCGCGATCACCCTGCCCGCACCGCACCTCCTGCCGGTGACGCTCGACCTCCGGGCCCCCAGGACGGGCGTGGTTCCGCCGCTGTTCCGCGCGCTGGTGCGGGCCCCGAGGGGCCGCGCGGCCGAGCGCGGCGCCGGCAGCCGGGCCGCGGTGCTGGAGCAGCTGCGGGGCCTGGACGCCGATCAGCGCCGTGCGCGGCTGCTGGAACTGGTGCGGGCCCACGTGGCGAGCGTGCTCGGCCACGCCGGAGCGGACGCGGTCGGCGCGAAGCAGGCCTTCAAGGACCTCGGCCTGGACTCGCTGACCGCCGTGGAGCTGCGCAACGGGCTCAACGCCGCGACCGGGCTGCGGCTGCCCGCGACCCTGGTCTTCGACTACCCGACCCCGGACGCGCTGGCCGACCACCTCGCCGAGGCGCTGTCCGACCGCGTCGCACCGGCCCCCGCCTCGACCGCGTCCGGCTCCGCCGCACCCGCCTTCGCCGGGGACGCCGACGAGCCGATCGCGATCGTCGGCATGAGCTGCCGCTACCCCGGCGGCGCCAACGACCCCGAGCAGCTGTGGCGCCTGCTGGCCGAGGGCTTCGACGGCGTGACCCCGTTCCCGGCCGACCGCGGCTGGCGGATCGAGGACGCGTCCTACACCCCGCGCGGCGGCTTCCTGGACGACGTCGCGGGCTTCGACGCCGAGCTGTTCGGCATCTCGCCGCGCGAGGCCCTGGTGATGGACCCGCAGCAGCGGATCCTGCTGGAGGCGTCCTGGGAGGCCTTCGAGGCCGCCGGGCTGGTCGCCCCCGAACTGCGCGGCTCACCGACCGGCGTGTTCGTCGGGGCGTACGCCTCGACCTACGGTGTGGGCGCGCAGCTCCCGCCCGGCGCGGAGGGCTACCTGCTGACCGGGACCTCGATGAGCGTGGTCTCCGGGCGGGTGGCGTACACCTTCGGCCTGGAGGGCCCGGCCGTCACCGTGGACACCGCCTGCTCCTCCTCCCTGGTGGCGATGCACCTGGCCGCACAGGCGCTGCGGCGCGGGGAGTGCGAGCTGGCGCTGGCCGGCGGCGTGGCCGTCCTGGCCGGTCCGAACATCTTCGCCGAGTTCGACCGGCAGGGCGGGCTGGCCTCCGACGGCCGGTGCAAGCCCTTCGCCTCGGCCGCGGACGGCACCACCTGGTCCGAGGGTGTCGGGGTGCTGGTGCTGGAGCGGCTCTCCGACGCGCTGCGCAACGGCCGTGAGATCCACGCGGTGATCCGGGGCAGCGCGGTCAACCAGGACGGCGCCTCCAACGGGCTCACCGCCCCCAACGGGCCCTCTCAGCAGCGGGTCATCCGGCAGGCGCTGGCCGACTCCCGGCTGCGCGCCGAGGAGGTGGACGCGGTCGAGGCGCACGGCACCGGCACCAGCCTGGGTGATCCGATCGAGGCCCAGGCGCTGCTGGCGACGTACGGCCAGGACCGGCCGGCCGAGCGGCCGCTCTGGCTGGGCTCGGTGAAGTCCAACATCGGGCACACCCAGGCCGCGGCCGGCGTGGCGGGCGTCATCAAGATGGTCCAGGCGATGCGCCACGGCGTCCTGCCCGCCACCCTGCACGTGGACGAGCCGACCCATCACGTGGACTGGTCGGCCGGCGCGGTCGAGCTGTTGACCGAGGCGCGCCCCTGGCCCGAGGCCGACCGTCCGCGCCGCGCGGGCGTGTCCTCCTTCGGCATCAGCGGCACCAACGCGCACATCATCCTGGAGTCCGCGCCGAGCCCCGCCGAGCCGAGCGCTGCCGCTCCGAGCCCGGCCGGGCCGACCACCACGGGCCACGGCCCGATGGAGCCGATCGGCGGACGCCGCGGACCGGCGGGCCCGACCACTGCGGGCGAGGGCACGGTCGTGTGGCCGATCTCCGGCCGGACCCCGGCCGCGCTGCGCGATCAGGCGCGCTCCCTGCGTGCCCGTCTGACAGCGGCACCCGCGCCCGAACCGGCCGACGTCGCCTGGTCGTTGGCCACCACCCGGGCCGGACTGGAGCACCGTGCCGTCGCCGTCGGACGGGACGGCGAGGACCTGCTGCGCCAGCTCGACCGGCTCGCGGACGAGGAGACCCCGGCCGGGGAGGGGCAGGCCGCGGCCCCGGGCGGCGCCGGTCGGCTCGCCTTCCTCTTCACCGGACAGGGCGCCCAGCGGGCCGGGATGGGCCGAGGGCTGTACGAGGCCTTCCCGGTGTTCGCCCAGGCCTTCGACGCGGTCTGCGCGGAGCTGGACCCGCACCTGGACCGGCCGGTCAGGGACGTGGTCCTCGACGGCGTCGACCTCGACCGGACCATGTGGGCCCAGGCCGGCCTGTTCGCCGTCGAGGTCGCCCTGTACCGCTGGGCGGAATCCTGCGGCCTGGTGCCGGACTTCCTGCTGGGCCACTCGATCGGCGAGGTGGCCGCCGCCCATGTGGCGGGCGTCCTCTCCCTCGCCGACGCCGGTGCCCTGGTCGCCGCGCGGGGCCGGCTGATGCAGGCGCTGCCCGAGGGCGGCGCGATGCTCGCCGTCCAGGCGGCCGAGGCCGAGGTGCGGGCGGAGATCGGCGACCGGCTCGACGTGGCCGCCGTCAACGGGCCCGCCTCGGTGGTGGTTTCGGGTCCGGCGGAGGTGGTCGAGGAGTTCGCCGCGCGCTGGACGGCCGAGGGCCGTCGGACCAGCCGGCTGACCGTCTCGCACGCCTTCCACTCGGCCCTGATGGAGCCGATGCTCGCCGAATTCACCGAGGTGCTGGCCGGGTTGACCTTCGCCGAGCCGCGCATCCCGATCGTCTCCAACCTGACCGGCGCGGTGGTCGACCCCGAGGAGATCCGGACACCCGGGTACTGGGCCCGCCAGGTGCGCGGCACCGTCCGGTTCGCCGACGGCCTCGCGCACCTGGCCGGCCGGGGCGTCACCCGGTACCTGGAGCTCGGCCCGGACGGCGTGCTGTGCGGCCTGGCCCAGCAGTCCGTCACCGAGGCCGTGTTCGTCCCGGTGCTGCGCCGCGGCGAAGCCGAGGAGACCGGGACGGCACTGCGCGCGCTCGGCCGGCTCTGGGCGGCCGGTGTCGAGGTCGACTGGCCGTCCGTGCTTCCGGCCGGACGCCGGGTGCCGCTGCCGACCTACGCCTTCCAGCGGACCAGGTTCTGGCTGGAGCCCGCCACCGGCGTGGGCGACGTGGGCGGCGTCGGCCAGAGCGCGGCGGACCACCCGCTGCTCGGCGCGACGGTCGCGCTGGCCGGCGAGGACGAGGTGCTGCTGACCGGTCGGCTGTCGCTCGCCGGCCAGCCCTGGCTGGCGGACCACGCCATCCTCGGCCGGGTGCTGGTGCCCGGCACGGCCTTCGTGGAGATGGCGCTGCGGGCCGGCGAGCAGGTCGGCTCGACGGTCCTGCGGGAGCTGCTCGTGCAGTCCGCGCTGCCCCTGCCGGCGACCGGCGGGGTGCAGGTCCAGGTGCGGGTGGCCGCCCCGGGCGAGGACGGCGACCGCCGGGTGGAGATCCACGCCCGGGCGGAGGAGGACGGGGCGCCGTGGGTGCGCCACGTGACCGGCCTCCTGGGCGCCGAGGGTGCCGCGGAGGAGTACGACCTGTCGGCTTGGCCGCCGCCGGGCGCCGAACCGCTGGCGCTGGAGGGCTTCTACCCGGCCCTCGCCGAGGGCGGGTACGGCTACGGGCCGGCCTTCCAGGGCGTCCGGGCGGCCTGGCGCGAGGACGCGACCGTCTACGCCGAGGTCGCGTTGCCCGGGGAGGCGGCCGCGGCCGCGCCCGGGTTCGGTCTGCACCCGGCGCTGCTGGACGCGGCGCTGCACGTGATCGGCTTCGTCGAGGCCGGCGGAGCGGCGCCCCGGGTGCCGTTCGCCTGGACCGGGGTCCGGCTGCATGCCACCGGTGCCACGGTGTTGCGCGTCGCGGTGACCCCGACCGAGGACGGTGTGCTGATCCGGACCGCCGACGGGATCGGCGCGCCGGTGGCCTCCGTCGACTCCCTGGTGCTGCGCGAGACCGCCGTGGAGCAGCTGCCGGACACCGGTCGACAGCCCGGCCGGGACTGGCTGTTCGCGGTCGACTGGACGCCCGTGCCGGCCCTGCCGCCGGTGGACACCGCCGCCTGGTGGGTGCTCGTCGGAGGCGAGGACGGCGCCGGGAGCGCGGCCGCGGCCGCGGTGCCGGGCGAGCGGATCGACTCGCTGTCGGGGCTGCCCGAGGGCGCGCAGGTGCCCCCGGTGGTGGTCCTGCCACTCGTGACCGGCCGCACCGACGCCGATCCCGTCGACGCCGCCGATGCCGTCGGCGACGCGGGTGCCGCACTCCGGGCGGCCTCCGAGGTGCTGGCGACCGTCCAGCACTGGCTCGCCGACGAGCGCTTCGAGTCCTCCCGGCTGGTGGTGCTGACCTCCGGCGCCGCCGGCCCGGCCGAGCGGGTGCGCGATCTGCCCGGCGCGGCGGTCTGGGGCCTGTTGCGCTCTGCCCAGTCCGAGCACCCCGACCGGTTCGTCCTGGTCGACGCGGACCCGGCGGACGACGCCTGGTACCCGTACGCGACCGGTGCCGAGCCGCAGCTGATGGTCCGGGACGGGCAGGTGCTGGTGCCCCGCCTGGTCCGGGCGTCCGGTACCGCGGCGCAGCCCGGCACCCTCGAGCGGCCCGGCACGGCGGAGCGGCCCGGCACCGGAGCGGTGGCCGACGGAGGCACCGTCCTGGTCACCGGCGGCACCGGCGTGCTCGGCGGACTGGTGGCCCGCCACCTGGCCGAGGCGTACGGCGTGCGCCACCTGCTGCTGCTCAGCCGGCGCGGTGCGGACAGCCCCGGCGCCGCCGAGCTGACCGCGGAACTCGCCGGACTCGGCGCCCGCGCCGAGGTGGTGGCCTGCGACGCCGCCGACCGCGACGCGCTCGCCCGGGTGCTCGCCGCGATCCCGGCGGAGCGCCCGCTGCGCGGCGTGGTGCACACCGCGGGCGTGCTGGACGACGGCGTGGTCGAGTCGCTGACGCCGGCTCGGATCGCCACCGTCCTCCGTCCCAAGGCGAACGCGGCCGTGCACCTGCACGAGCTGACGGCGGGCACGGACCTGGAGCTGTTCGTGCTGTTCTCCTCGGCGGCCGGCACCTTCGGCTCGCCCGGTCAGGCCAACTACGCGGCGGCCAACTCCTTCCTGGACGCCCTCGCGGCGCGGCGCCGGTCGCGCGGGCTGCCGGGCCTCTCGCTCGCCTGGGGCGTCTGGGCGGAGGCCAGCGCGATGACCGGGCACCTCGGCGACCGGGCCGCCCGGCTCGGCAACGCGCTGACGGCGGAACAGGGCCTCGCGCTCCTGGACGCGGCCCTGACCAGCGACCGCGCCCACCTGGTGCCGGTCCGCCTCGACCTGCCGGCCCGGCCCGGCCCGGTGGACGGTGCCGTCCCGGCGATCCTGCGCGGACTGCTGCCGGGCGGCCCGCGCCGGGCGAGCGCGGCCGCCGACGGCCCGTCGCTGCCGCGGCAGCTGGCCGGCCGCACCCCTGCGGAGCAGGCCAGGATCGTCCTGGACGCCGTCCGGGCGGACGTCGCGCAGGTCCTCGGGCACGCCACCGCGGAGGCCGTGGCGCCCGACCGGGGCTTCGTCGACCTCGGCTTCGACTCGCTCACCGCGGTCGAGCTGCGCAACCGCCTCGCGGCCCGCACCGGGCTGCGGCTGCCGGCGACCCTGGTCTTCGACCAGCCGTCGGCCGGCCGGGTCGCCGAGTACCTGACCGGGCGGATCGCCTCGCCCCGCACCGCGGCCGCCTCGCTCACCGACCGGGTGGAGCGGATCGAGGCCGAGCTGGCGGAGGTCGCGGAGGCGGAGCGGATCACCGTGGTCCGGCGCCTCCAGGCGCTGCTGGCCCGCTTCGAGGACGGCGCTCCCGCGGCCGGGACGCCGGACGTGGTGGCCGGGCTGGACGCCGCCACCGACGACGACCTCTTCGACTTCATCGACAAGGAACTGGGCGCCTCGTGACCCTGCTGCCGAACCCCTACCCGACACCCTGTGAGGCCTGACATGGCGGACGAGCAGAAACTGCGCGACTACCTCAAGCGCGTCACGGCCGAGCTGCACCAGACCCGGCAACGGCTGCACGCCGCCGAGTCGGTGGACCGCCAGCCGATCGCGATCGTCGGCATGGCCTGCCGGCTGCCCGGCGGCGTGGACGGCCCGGACGCGCTCTGGCGGCTGGTCTCCGAGGGCGTCGACGCCGTCTCCGCCTTCCCCGAGGACCGCGGCTGGGACGTCGGCGAGGACGCCGGATTCGCCCGCAGCGGCGGCTTCCTGCACGACGCGGACGGCTTCGACCCGACGCTGTTCGGCATCTCGCCGCGCGAGGCGACCGCCATGGACCCGCAGCACCGGCTGCTGCTGGAGGCCTGCTGGGAGGCGTGCGAGCGCGGCGGCGTCGACCCGCACGCGCTGCGCGGCAGCCGCACCGGGGTGTTCGCCGGGCTGATGTACCGGGACTACGCGGCCCGCATGATCGACGTCCCCGAGGGGGTGGACGCCTACCTCGGCATCGGCAACATGAGCAGCGTCGCCACCGGCCGGATCTCCTACACCCTCGGTCTGGAGGGCCCGGCGGTCACCATCGACACCGCCTGCTCCTCCTCGCTGGTCGCCCTGCACCTGGCCTGCCAGTCGCTGCGCTCCGGCGAGACCACGATGGCCTTCGCGGGCGGCGCCACCGTGATGGCCTCCCCGGACACCTTCACCGGCTTCGCCCGGCAGGGCGGGCTCTCCTCGGACGGCCGCTGCAAGTCCTACGGCGCCGACGCGGACGGCACCGGCTGGGCCGAGGGCGTCGGGATGCTCCTGCTGGAGCGGCTCTCGGACGCCCAGCGGCTCGGCCACCGGGTGCTCGCGGTGGTGCGGGGCAGCGCGGTCAACCAGGACGGCGCCTCCAGCGGCCTGACCGCCCCCAACGGCCCCGCCCAGCAGCGGGTCATCGAGGACGCGCTGGCCGGCGCGCGGCTCACCACCTCGGACGTGGACGTCGTCGAGGGCCACGGCACCGGCACCCGCCTCGGCGACCCGATCGAGATCCAGGCCCTGCTGGCGACGTACGGTCAGGACCGGCCCGCGGACCGGCCGCTGCGGCTGGGCTCGGTGAAGTCCAACATCGGGCACACCCAGGCCGCCGCCGGCGTGGCCGGGGTGATCAAGATGGTGCAGGCGATGCGGCACGGCACCATGCCGCGCAGTCTGCACGCGGAGGAGCCCACCCCGCAGGTCGACTGGTCGGCCGGCGCGGTGCGGCTGCTGACCGAGGCCGAGCCCTGGCCGGAGTCGGACCGCCCGCGCCGCGCGGGCGTCTCCTCCTTCGGCATCAGCGGCACCAACGCCCACGTCGTCCTGGAGCAGGCCCCTGCCGCCGAGGCCCCGGCCGCTCCCGGGCAGCCGGCCCCCGGGGTGGTGCCCTGGCTGCTGGCGGCGCGCACGACCGGGGCGCTGCGCGCCCAGGCCGGCCGGCTGCACGCCTTCGTCGCCGACACCGAGCCCGACCCGGTGGACGTCGGCCTCTCGCTGCTCTCCCGGGCGCCGCTGGAGCGGCGCGCCGTCGTGCTCGGCGCCGACCGGGACCGCCTGGCCGACGCGCTCGCCGCGCTGGCCGGTGACCTGCCCGACAAGGCCGTGGTCTCCGGGACGGCCGGGGAGGGCCGCAGCGCCTTCCTGTTCACCGGCCAGGGCGCCCAGCGGAGCGGGATGGGCCAGGAGCTGTACGAGGCATTCCCGGTGTTCGAACGCGCCTTCGACGCGGTCTGCGCCGAGCTGGACCCGCGACTGGAGCACTCCCTCAAGGACGTGGTGTTCGGCGGCGGCCAGGACCTCCACCAGACGGTGTGGGCCCAGGCCGGGCTGTTCGCGCTGGAGGTGGCGCTGTTCCGGTTGTTCGAGTCCTTCGGCGTGCTGCCGGACTTCCTGCTCGGCCACTCGATCGGCGAGGTGGCGGCGGCGCACTGCGCGGGCGTCCTGTCGCTGGCGGACGCCTGCGCCCTGGTCGCCGCGCGGGGCCGGCTGATGCAGGCGCTCCCGGCCGGCGGGGCGATGCTCGCCGTGCAGGCCTCCGAGGCCGAGGTGGTGGCGGCGATCGGCGCCGTCGCCGGGACGGCGGACCTGGCCGCGCTCAACGGCGCCGGCTCGGCGGTCGTCTCGGGCGCGGCGGAGACCATCGACGAACTCGCCGCCCGCTGGACGGCCGAGGGCCGCAAGACCAGCCGGCTGACGGTCTCGCACGCCTTCCACTCGGCCCTGATGGAGCCGATGCTGGACGACTTCCGGGCCGTCCTCGCGACGCTCTCCTTCGCCGCGCCCCGCATCCCGATCGTCTCCACCCTCACCGGCGCGGTGGAGGACGAACTGCTGCGCACCCCCGACTACTGGGTGCGGCAGGTCCGCGAGACCGTCCGGTTCGCCGAGGGCGTCGACCGCCTCAGGGCCGAGGGCGTCAGCCGGTTCGTGGAGGTCGGCCCCGACGCGGTGCTCACCGCGATGGCCCGCGAGAGCCTGCCCGAGTCGGTGCTCACCGCGACGGCGCTGCGCGCCAGCTGGAACGACACCGGGGTGTTCGTCACCGCGCTGGCCGACCTGTGGACCCGGGGCACCCCGGTCGACTGGCAGGTGCTCTTCGACGGCCACGGCCGCCTGGTCGAGCTGCCGGTCTACCCGTTCCAGCACGAGAGCTACTGGCTCCACCCGGTGGCCGCGCCGGCCGGCGGGCCCGCCGACCCGGGCTTCTGGGCCGCGCTGGCCGGCGAGGACGCCGACGCGCTCGCCGACCGGCTCGACGTGACCGACCCCGAGGTCCGGGCCTCGCTGCGCACCGCGCTGCCGCTGCTGTCCGACTGGCACCGGCGCGACCGGGCGGACGCCGAGGTCGCGGGCTGGCGCTACCACGTCGGCTGGGAGCCCCTCCCCGGCACCCCGGCGCCCGCCCTCACCGGCGACTGGCTGCTGGCCGTGCCCGCCGCGCAGGCCGACGACGAGCGGGTGCGGGCCCACCGGGAGGCCCTGACCCGGCACGGCGCCTCGGTGGTGACACTGCCGGTCGAGGCGGACGCCGCCGACCGCGCCGAGCTGGCCGCCCGGCTGCGACAGGCCGTCGGCACCGGGCACCGGCCCGCCGGCGTGCTCTCCCTGCTGGCGCTGGAGACCGTGCCGCACCCCGCGGTGCCGGCCCTGCCCGGGGGCACGGCCACCACGCTGCTGCTCGTCCAGGCCCTGCTGGACGCCGGGATCGCCGGACCGTTGTGGTGCGTGACCGAGGGCGCGGTGTCCACCGGTGAGTACGAGCCGCCGGTCGAGCCCGACCAGGCGCCGGTCTGGGGCCTGGGCCGGGTCGTCGCCCTGGAGCACCCGCAGCTGTGGGGCGGTCTGATCGACCTCCCCGCCGGGGCCGAGGAGGAGGACTTCGACGCGCTGGCGGGCCTGCTGACCTCCGCCGACGGCGAGGACCAGCTGGCGGTCCGTCCGGAGGGCGTCTTCGCGCGGCGGCTGCTGCACGCCCCGACGGCCGACCCGGAGGCCCCCGCGTGGCGCCCGCGCGGCACCGTCCTGGTGACCGGCGGCACCGGCGCGCTCGGCGGGCAGGTCGCCCGGTGGCTGGCCGGCGGCGGCGCCGAGCACCTGGTGCTGGTCAGCCGGGCTGGCCGCGGCGCCCCCGGGCTGGCCGCGCTGGAGGCCGAGCTGGTGGAACTCGGCGCCCGCGTCACGGTGGTCGCCTGCGACCTCTCGGACCGCGCGGACGCCGCCCGGCTGGTCGGTGAACTCGACGTGATGGAGCCGAAGTTGAGGGCCGTCGTGCACGCCTCGGGGGTCAGCTCCTCGGCGCCGCTGACCGACACCACCTTCGCGGAGCTCGAACGGACCGCGGGCGGAAAGGTCGCGGGCGCCCGGCACCTGGACGAACTGCTCGACCAGCGCCGGCTGGACGCGGTCGTGCACTTCTCCTCCATCGCGGGCGTCTGGGGCGTCGGCGAACAGGCCTGCTACGCGGCCGCCAACGCCTACCTCGACGCCCTGGCGCAGCGGCGCGACGCCGAGGGCGTGCGCGCGCTGGCCGTCGCCTGGGGGCCCTGGGACGGCGGCGGCATGGTCGACCAGGCGATCAAGGAGCCGATGCGCCGGCGCGGCATCTCGCTGATGGCGCCGGACCGGGCGATGCGCGCCCTGCAGCGGGCGCTGGACCTGGACACCGGAGCGGTCACCGTCGCCGACATCGCCTGGGAGCAGTTCGTTCCCGCGTTCACCGCGCTGCGGCCCAACCGGTTCTTCGCCGAACTGCCCGAGGTCCGGGCGCTCGCCGCGGGCACCGCCGACGAGGGCGAGGACCGGAGCCGGCTCGCCGCCCTGCGCGAGCGGCTGGCCGGCCTGCCGGCCGCCGACCGCGAGCCCGTCCTGCTCGACCTGGTCCGCACCCACGCGGCCGTGGTGCTTGGACACGACGGACCGGCCGCGATCGACGTCGACCGTCCGTTCCGGGACTTCGGCTTCGACTCGCTGGCCGCCGTCGAACTGCGCAACCGGCTCGGCCGGGCCACCGGCCTGGCCCTGCCCGCCACCGTGGTGTTCGACCACCCGACACCCGCGGTGCTGGCGGCCCACCTGCTGACCGAGGCGCTGCCGGACGACACGGCGGCCCTGCCCTCCACGGCCGAGCTGGACCTCCTGGAGGAGGCGCTGCTGGCCCGGGCGGAGGACGACGTGGACCGGCTCAGGGTCGTCCTGCGGCTGGAGGCGCTGCTCACCCGGCACCGGGGTGCGGGCGGCGACGACCCGGCTGGCTTCGACGACCTGCGGGACCAGCTCAGCAGGGCCAGCAACGAAGAGCTCTTCGACGTGATCGACCGGGATCTCGGCCTCTCGTGAGCAGGGGTGCGTGGTGGCCGGGGACAATCTTGGAAGGCGGCAATTTCGATGGCAGATGATGCGCGGCCGATGGCGGATGACGCGCAGCGGCTCCGCGACTACCTGACCCGGGTGGTCGCCGAACTGCAACACACCCGCCGGCGGGTCCGGGACCTGGAGTCCGCGGCGGGCGAGCCGATCGCCATCGTCGGGATGAGCTGCCGGTACCCGGGCGACGTGCGCTCCCCGGACGACCTGTGGCGGCTGGTCAGCACCGGCCGGGACCCGATCGGTCCGCTGCCCGCGAAC
The DNA here is from genome assembly GCF_040629945.1 of Kitasatospora sp. NPDC005856. Lineage (NCBI taxonomy): Bacteria > Bacillati > Actinomycetota > Actinomycetes > Kitasatosporales > Streptomycetaceae > Kitasatospora > Kitasatospora sp. NPDC005856. Next base: position 11,224 of record NZ_JBEXWT010000045.1, read on the forward strand.
CGCGGCTGGGACCTCTCGCTGGCCGACGAGCCGTCCTGGGCGGGCGGCTTCGTCGAGGACGCCGGGGAGTTCGACGCGGACCTGTTCGGGATCTCGCCGCGCGAGGCCCTGGCCATGGACCCGCAGCAGCGCCTGTTGCTGGAGACCTCCTGGAAGGCCTTCGAGGACGCCGGCATCGACCCGCTCTCGCTGCGGGGCTCCAGCACCGGCGTCTTCGTCGGCGTCACCTCGGTCAGCTACGGCCCCGGGATGGACCTGCCGGAGGACGTGGCCGGCCACCTGATGACCGGCACCGCCTCCAGCATCGCCTCCGGCCGGGTGTCGTACACCTTCGGCCTGGAGGGCCCGGCGGTCACCGTGGACACGGCCTGCTCCTCCTCGCTGGTCGCGCTGCACCTGGCCGTCCAGTCGCTGCGCGAGGGCGGCTGCGACCTGGCGCTGGTCGGCGGCGTCACGGTGATGACCACCCCGATGCAGATCGTCGAGTTCGGCCGCCAGGGCGGTCTGGCCTCGGACGGCCGCTGCAAGGCGTTCTCCGACGAGGCCGACGGCGCGGGCTGGTCCGAGGGCATCGGCCTGCTGCTGGTCGAGCGGCTCAGCGACGCGCGGCGGCGCGGGCACCAGGTGCTCGCGGTGGTCCGGGGCAGCGCGATCAACCAGGACGGCGCCTCCAACGGCCTCACCGCGCCCAACGGCCCGGCGCAGGAGCGGGTGATCCGGCGGGCGCTGGCCAACGCCAGGCTCAGCATCGAGGACGTGGACGCCGTGGAGGGCCACGGCACCGGCACCCGGCTCGGCGACCCGATCGAGGCCCGGGCGCTGCTGGCGACCTACGGGCGGGGCCGCTCCGCCGAACGTCCGCTCTGGCTCGGCTCGGTCAAGTCCAACATCGGCCACACCCAGTCCGCCGCCGGCGTCGCCGGCGTGATCAAGATGGTCATGGCGATGCGCGACGGCACCCTGCCGCCCACGCTGCACGCCGAGCGGCCCTCCACCCAGGTCGACTGGTCGCCCGGCACCGTCCGGTTGCTGACCGAGCCCCGGCCGTGGCCCGTCGCCGACCGGCCCCGCCGCTCGGCGGTCTCCTCGTTCGGGATGAGCGGCACCAACGCCCACGTCATCCTGGAGCAGGCCCTCGAACCCGAGCCCGCCGAACCCGCCGTCGAGCCGGGCACCGAGCCCGCCGCCGGGCCGGCGCTGACCGCCGGTCCGCTGCCGTGGCCGCTGGCCGCGAAGACGGCCGACGGGCTGCGCGGCCAGGCCGTGCGGCTGCGTGACGTCATGACCGCGGACGACGCCCCCCGGCCGGTGGACGTCGCCCGCTCCCTGCTGACCCGGGCCGCGCTGCCCAGCCGAGCCGTGGTGCTCGGCGCCGAGCGCGCGGAACTGCTGGCCGGCCTGGAGGCGCTGGCCGACGGCGGGTCCGCGGCCAACCTGGTGCGCGGCGAGGCCGCCGGCGGCACCGGGGTGGTCCTCGTCTTCCCCGGACAGGGCAGCCAGTGGGCCGGGATGGCCCGTGAACTCCGGGACGCCTCACCGGCGTTCCGGAACCGGCTGGAGGAGTGCGGGGCGGCGCTCGCGCCGTACGTCCCGTGGTCGCTGTCCGAGGTGCTGGACGGCGCGCCGGGCGCCCCGGACCTGAGCCGGGTGGACGTCGTCCAGCCGGTGCTCTGGGCGGTCATGGTGTCGCTGGCCGAGGCCTGGCGCTCGGTCGGCGTCCGCCCCGCCGCGGTCGTCGGCCACTCCCAGGGCGAGATCGCGGCGGCCTGCGTCGCCGGCGGCCTGACCCTGGAGGACGGCGCCCGGGTCGTGGCGCTGCGCAGCCGGGCGATCACCGCCCTCGCGGGCCGCGGCGGCATGGTCTCGCTGCCTGTCGGCCGGGAGCAGGCCGCCGAGCTGATCGCCCCCTGGGGCGACGGGCTCTGCCTGGCGGCGGAGAACGGCCCCGCCTCCACCGTGGTCTCCGGAGCGGCCGGCCCGATCGAGGAGCTGCTGGCGCTCTGCGAGGCCCGGGAGGTGCGCGCCCGCCGCATCCCGGTGGACTACGCCTCGCACTCCCCGCAGGTCGAGGAGTTGCGCGAGCGCATCCTCGCCGACCTCGCGCCGATCACCCCGGGTTCTTCCGGCACCGCCTTCTACTCGACCGTCACCGGCACGCCGATCGACACGGCGCGGATGGACGCCGCCTACTGGTACGAGAACCTGCGCTCCCCGGTGCGCTTCGAGACCGCCGTGCGGGCCCTGCTGGCCGACGGCCGCTCGGTGTTCGTGGAGAGCAGCCCGCACCCGGTGCTCACCATCGGCGTCCAGGACACCGCGGACCGGGTGGACACCCGGGTGACGGTCACCGGCACGCTGCGCCGCGAGGACGGCGGGCCGGACCGCTTCCTGTCCGGCGCCGCCGAGCTGTGGACCGCCGGGGTCCCCGTCGACTGGTCGGCGGCCTTCGTCGGCGGCACGCGCACCGCGCTGCCCACGTACGCCTTCCAGCGCCGCCGGTACTGGCCGGACCCGCTGCCCGCCCAGGCGCGGCCGGCCGGGGGCGGCGACCTCGCCGAGAGCGGGTTCTGGGACGCCGTCGAGCGCGGCGACACCGAGGAACTGGCCGCCACCCTGCGGCTCGACGAGGCGCCCGGCGTCCTGGACGCGGTGCTGCCCGCGCTGGCCGGCTGGCACCGCGGCCGCCGCCGGGGCGCGACCGTCGACTCCTGGCGCTACCGGGTCACCTGGACCCCCGTACCGGACCTGCCCGCGCACGCCCGGCTGGGCGGCCGCTGGCTGCTCGCCCTCCCGGAGGGCGGGGGCGGCGGGGAGGTCGCCGCACTGCTGCGCTCGGCCGGCGCCGAGGTGGTCGAGCTGACCGTCGCCGCCGGCGCCGACCGCACGGAGCTCGCCGGACGGCTGCGCGAGGTCGGCCCCGTCGCCGGTGCGGTCACGCTGCCGGCGGGCGCCGAGGACGCACCGACGGCCCCGGCCGGACTGTCCGCGACCGTCACCCTGCTCCAGGCCCTCGGCGACGCCGACCTCGACGCGCCGCTCTGGGCGCTCACCGGCGGCGCGGTGTCGATCGGCCGGGCGGACCCGCTGCGCAGCCCCGTCCAGGCGCTGTCCTGGGGCCTCGGCCGGGTCGCCGCGCTGGAGTACCCGCGCCGCTGGGGCGGCCTGATCGACCTTCCGGCCGTCCTGGACGCCCGGGCCGGCGCCCGGCTGGTGGCGCTGCTCGGCGGCGCCGCCGGGGAGGAGGACCAGCTCGCCGTGCGCGGCTCCGGGGTGTTCGCCCGTCGCCTGGTGCGCGCCCCGCGCCCGGCCGGGACGATGCTGGAGCTGCCCGGCTCGGTGCTGGTCACCGGCGGCACCGGCGCGCTCGGCGCGGTCGTCGCCCGCTGGCTGGCCGGCCGCGGCGTGCCCCACCTGACCCTGCTCGGTCGGCGCGGCGCGGCGGCACCGGGGGTGTCGGACCTCGTCGCGGAGCTGACCGAGCTGGGCACCCGGGTGACCGTGGTCGCCTGCGACGTGACCGACCGGGAGTCGCTGGCCGACGCGCTGGCGCGGATCCCGGCGGAGTTCCCGCTGGTCGGCGTGGTGCATGCGGCCGGCGTCGGGCAGGCCATGATGCTGGACCGCACCGGCCCGGCGGAGCTGGCCGAGGTGCTCGGCGGCAAGGTCGCCGGCGCGCTGCACCTGGACGAGCTGACCCGAGGCCCGGACCTGCGGATGTTCGTCACCTTCGGTTCCGGCGCCGGGATCTGGGGCAGCGGCGGCCAGGCGGCCTACGCGGCCGCGAACGCCTACCTGGACGCGCTGGTCGCCCGCCGCCGGGCCGAGGGCCTGCCCGGGACCTCGGTCTCCTGGGGCGCCTGGGGTGAGGTCGGGATGGTGTCGACCGACGCCGTCCGCGACCACCTGCGCGAGCGCGGCATGGTGCCGATGGACCCGGACCTGGCGATCGAGGCGCTGGCCGGGGCGGTCGACGCGGGCGAGGACTGCCTGACCGTCGCCGACATCGACTGGCCGCGCTTCGTCGACACCTTCACCGCCACCCGGGTCAGCCCGCTGCTGGCCGACCTCCCCGAGGCGCGGACGGCGGACGAGGCGCCGGCCGGCGAGGACCGGCGCCCGGACCTCGGCCGCCGGCTCGCCGCGCTGCCCGAGGCGCAGCGGCGGCAGATCCTGCTGGACCTGGTGCGCACCGAGGTCGCCGCGGTGCTCAAGCACCCGGACGTCCGGGCCGTCGAGGCCGCGCGGACCTTCAAGGACCTGGGTTTCGAATCGCTCACCGCGGTCGAGCTGCGCAACCGGCTGAACCGGGAGACCGGCCTGCGGCTGCCCGCGACCATGGTGTTCGACCACCCGACGCCGACGGCCCTGGTGGCCTACCTGGAACGGGAGTTGGACCTCGGCGCCGCGGCGGGGCCGGCCGGTGCCGAGCCGGCGGCGGTCCCCGTCGGCCTGGACGAGCCGATCGCGATCGTCGGCATGGGCTGCCGCTTCCCCGGCGGCGTCCGCTCGCCCGAGGACCTGTGGACCCTGGTCGCCGACGGCGCCGACGCGCTGTCCTCCTTCCCCGTCGACCGCGGCTGGCCGGACCGGGTGCCGGGCGTGGACACCGCCGTCGGCGGCTTCGTGTACGACGCCACCGAGTTCGACGCCGGGCTGTTCGGGATCTCGCCGCGCGAGGCGCTGGCGATGGACCCGCAGCAGCGGCTGCTGCTGGAGGCCTCCTGGGAGGCCTTCGAGTCCGCCGGCATCGACCCGCACGAGGTGCGCGGCAGCCGGACGGGCGTCTTCGCGGGTGCCTCCTCCTCGGGGTACGGCCAAGGCCAGTTGCTCGAGGGAGTCGAGGGGCACGTGCTGTCCGGCACCGCCAACAGCGTGATCTCGGGCCGCGTCTCCTACGTGTTCGGGCTGGAGGGCCCGGCCGTCACGGTGGACACGGCCTGCTCCTCCTCGCTGGTGGCGCTGCACCTCGCGGTGCAGGCGCTGCGGGTGGGCGAGTGCGGCATGGCACTGGCCGGTGGCGTCGCCGTGATGGTGAACGCCGGTGCGTTCGGCGAGTTCAACCGGCAGGGCGGACTGGCCTCGGACGGCCGCTGCAAGGCCTTCGCGGCCGGCGCGGACGGTACGGGCTGGGGCGAGGGCGTCGGCGTGCTGGTGCTGGAGCGGCTCTCGGACGCGCAGCGCAACGGGCACGAGGTGCTCGCGGTGGTGCGGGGGAGCGCGGTCAACCAGGACGGCGCCTCCAACGGTCTGACGGCGCCGAACGGTCCCTCGCAGGAGCGGGTGATCCGTCAGGCGCTGGCCAACGCGGGGCTGTCGGTCTCGGACGTGGACGCCGTCGAGGCGCACGGCACCGGCACCCGGCTGGGTGACCCGATCGAGGCGCAGGCGCTGCTGGCCACCTACGGCCGGGACCGGGCCGGTGAGCCGCTCTGGCTGGGCTCGGTGAAGTCCAACCTGGGGCACACCCAGGCGGCGGCCGGTGTCGCGGGCATCATCAAGATGGTGCAGGCACTGCGCAACGGCGTGCTCCCGGCCACCCTGCACGTGGACGAGCCGACGCCGCAGGTGGACTGGTCGGCGGGCGCGGTCGAGCTGTTGACCGAGGCCCGGCCGTGGTCGCCGGGCGAACATCCGCGCCGGGCGGGCGTGTCCGCCTTCGGGATCAGCGGCACCAACGCCCACGTGCTGCTGGAGCAGGCGCCGCCTCTCCAGGCTGCGGTGCCGGTGGAGGAGGCCGCCGGGCCGACGCCGTGGGTGGTGTCGGCGCAGAGTGCCGGGGCGTTGAGGGCCCAGGCGGCGCGGCTGGCCGGGGCGTTGGAGTCCGACGCCCGTCCGCAGGACGTGGCGTGGTCGCTGGCGACCGGGCGGGCCGGGCTGGCCCACCGTGCGGTGGTGCTCGGCGCTGACCGGGCCGCGCTGCTGGACGGCCTGGCGGCGCTGGCGGCGGGCGAGCCGTCGGCGCAGGTGGTCTCCGGCGTCACGGCCGAGGGCCGGACGGCGTTCCTGTTCACCGGTCAGGGAGCCCAACGGGTCGGCATGGGTGCCGGGTTGTACGAGGCGTTCCCGGTGTTCGCGGCGGCCTTCGACGCGGTGTGCGCGGAGTTCGACCTGCTGTTGGACCGCCCGGTGAAGGATGTCGTCCTCGCGGGCATCGAGGATCTGGACCGGACGGTCTGGGCGCAGGCCGGGCTGTTCGCCGTCGAGGTGGCGTCCTTCCGGCTGCTGGAGTCCTGGGGCGTGGTCCCCGACGTGCTGCTCGGGCACTCGATCGGTGAGGTGGCGGCGGCGCACGCCGCCGGAGTGTTCTCGCTGGCGGACGCGTGCGCCCTGGTGGCGGCGCGTGGTCGGCTGATGGAGGCGCTGCCCGAGGGTGGCGCGATGCTGGCGGTGCAGGCCTCCGAGGCCGAGGTGCGCGCGGAGATCGGTGACCGGCTGGACGTCGCGGCCGTCAACGGGCCTGCCTCGGTGGTGGTTTCGGGGCCGGCGGAGGTGGTGGAGGAGTTCGCGGCGCGCTGGTCGGCGGAGGGTCGCAAGATCCGCCGGCTGACGGTCTCGCACGCCTTCCACTCGGCGCTGATGGAGCCGATGCTCGCCGAATTCGCCTCCGTGCTGGAGGAGTTGACCTTCGCCGAGCCGCAGATCCCGATCGTGTCGACGCTGACCGGGTCGCCTGCCGAGCCGGGCCTGCTGACCACCCCGGACTACTGGGTGCGCCAGGTCCGTGAGGCCGTCCGCTTCGCCGACGGCGTCGAGGCCCTGCACCGCCAGGGCGTGACCCGCTTCCTGGAGCTCGGCCCGGACGGCGTACTGACGGCTCTCGCTGCCCGGTTGGTGCCCGATGCCGTGGGTGCGCCGCTGTTGCGCAAGGACCGGGACGACCACCGGAGCGCCCTGGCGGCCCTGGCCGCGCTCTGGACGGCGGGCGCCGGGATCGACTGGTCCGTGGTGCTGCCCGCCGGCCGTCGCGTCGCCCTGCCGACGTACGCCTTCCAGCGCGAGCGCTACTGGCCCCGGTCCATCGACCTGGGCAGCCTTGTGGCCGACCCGGCCGAGGCCCGGTTCTGGGCGGCGGTCGAGAACCAGGATCTGGACGGGCTGGCCGAGGCGCTGGAGATCGGCCGGGCGCCCGAGGAGTTGGAGTCCGTCCTGCCGGTGCTGTCCTCGTGGCGGCAGCGCCGCCAGGTCGACTCGGTGGTGGACTCCTGGCGCTACGAGGTGGTCTGGAAGCCGCTGACCGGCGTCACGGAGACCCGCCTGTCGGGTCGCTGGCTGCTGGTGACGGCCGAGGGGGCACCCGTGGAGGCCGTCGAAGCGGCGCTGCGGGCCGCCGGCGCGGACGTTCTGCCGTCGGCCGGCGAGGGCCTCGGCCGGAAGGAACTGGCCGACCGCATCCGCGAGTCGGCCCCCGAGGGCGAGCCGCTGAACGTGCTCTCCCTGCTCGCCGCGGCCGAGGAGCCGCAGGACCGGGGCTCGTGGGTGCCCTCCGGCGTGGCCGGGACGCTGACGCTGCTCCAGGCACTGGGCGACGCGGGCGTTCGGGCCAAGGTGTGGTCGGCGACGGTCGGCGCGGTGTCGGTGGGCCGGGCGGACCGGCCGGTGAGCCCGGCGCAGGCGCAGATCTGGGGTCTGGGCCGGGTGGCCGCACTCGAACTGCCGGACATGTGGGGCGGGTTGGTCGACCTTCCGCCGGTGCTGGACGAGCGGGCCGGGCGCCGGCTGGTGGCGGTGCTCGGTGGAGCCGAGGACCAGGTCGCGGTGCGTTCCTCGGGCGTCTACGGGCGCCGGCTGGTGCGGGCCGCGCAGCAGGGCGGCCGTAGCGGCGCCTGGACCCCGTCCGGGACGGTCCTGGTGACCGGTGGCCTGGGTGCGCTGGGCGCGGAGACGGCCCGCTGGCTGGCCGGGCGCGGCGTGCCGCACCTGGTGCTGACCGGCCGTCGGGGCGTGGACACGCCGGGCGCGGACGCCCTGGTGACGGAGCTGACGGCGCTGGGTGCCCGGGTGACGGTCGCCGCCTGTGACGTGGCGGACCGCGACGCGGTCGCCGCCGTCCTGGCCGCGGTGCCCGCCGAGCTGCCGCTCACGGGCGTGGTGCACACCGCGGGCGTCGTGGACGACGGCATGCTGGGCGGCGAGACGGTCGAGCGGTTCGAGCCGGTCTTCGCCGGCAAGGTCGGCGGCGCCGATCTGCTGGACGAGCTGACGGGCGGTCTGGATCTCGATCTGTTCGTGGTCTTCTCCTCGGTCGCGGCGACCTGGGGCAGCGGTGGCCAGGGGGCCTACGCGGCGGCCAACGCCCACCTGGACGCGCTGGTGCAGCGGCGTCGTGCGCGGGGGCTGCGGGGTACGTCGGTGGCCTGGGGTCCGTGGGCGGGCGAGGGCATGGCCGCCCAGGGCGATGCCGCGGGGCAGCTGGCCCGTCGTGGGCTGTCCGTGATGGAGCCGGGGCCGGCGGTGTCGGCGCTGGCGCGGGCGGTGGACGGTGACGAGGTCTGTGTGACCGTCGCGGACGTGGACTGGCAGCTGTTCGTGCCGGTCTTCACCGCGGTGCGCACCAGCCGGCTGCTGGCGGAGCTGCCGGAGGCCGTCGGCGCGCAGGCGCCGGTGGAGGCGGTGGCGGAGCGGTCCTCGGCGTTGCGGGAGCGGTTGGCCGAGGCCGCGGCCGGGCGCCGGGAGCGCATCCTGGTGGACCTGGTCCGGACCGGTGCGGCCGCCGTCCTCGGGCACGCCTCGGCGGAGGCCGTGGACGCCGGTCAGGCGTTCCGGGACCTCGGCTTCGACTCGCTGACGGCGGTGGCGCTGCGGAACCTGCTGGCGAAGGAGACCGGGCTCTCCCTGTCGGCCACGCTGGTGTTCGACTACCCGACGCCGGTGGTGCTGGCGGCGCATCTCGCCGAGGAACTGCTGGAGTCGGTGCCCGAGACAGCGGCTGCCGCAGAGCAGGCCGGTACGGCGGTGGTGGTCTCGGACGATCCCGTCGTGATCGTGGGCATGAGTGCCCGCTATCCGGGCGGGGTGGGTTCGGCGGCCGAGCTGTGGGACCTGGTGGCCGCCGGGGCCGACGGGGTCACCGGATTCCCGACCGACCGCGGCTGGCCGCTCGACGCGGTCGGCGCCGCGGCGGCGCGCGGTGGCTTCGTGGAGAGCGTGACGGAGTTCGACGCCGGGCTGTTCGCGATCTCCCCGCGGGAGGCGCTGGCGATGGATCCGCAGCAGCGGATCCTGCTGGAGGCCTCCTGGGAGGCCTTCGAGGACGCGGGGATCGACCCGCGTTCGGTGCGCGGCCGACAGATCGGCGTCTTCGTCGGAGCCTCCAACTCCGGCTACGGTTCCGCCGGCGGTCTGGAGGAGGTCCAGGGCCATGTGCTGGCCGGGACGGCGAACAGCGTGATCTCCGGCCGGGTGGCGTACGCCTTCGGGCTGGAGGGCCCGGCCGTCACCGTGGACACGGCCTGTTCCTCCTCGCTGGTGGCGCTGCACTGGGCGGCGCAGGCGCTGCGCGAGGGCGACTGTGGCCTCGCCCTGGCGGGCGGTGTCACGGTGCTGGCCACCCCCGGGGTGTTCGGCGAGTTCGACCGCCAGGGCGGCCTCGCCGCCGACGGCCGCTGCAAGGCCTTCGCGGCCGGCGCGGACGGTACGGGCTGGGGCGAGGGCGTCGGCCTTCTGGTGCTGGAACGGCTCTCGGACGCGCGCCGCAACGGGCACGAGGTGCTCGCGGTGGTCCGGGGCAGCGCGGTCAACCAGGACGGTGCGTCCAACGGGTTGACGGCACCCAACGGCCCGGCCCAGCAGCGGGTGATCCGTCAGGCCCTGGCGAGCGCCGGGCTGTCGGCCGCCGACGTCGACGCCGTCGAGGCGCACGGCACCGGGACGAAGCTGGGCGACCCGATCGAGGCCCAGGCGCTGCTGGCCACCTACGGCCGGGAGCGGGCGGGCGAGCCGCTCTGGCTGGGCTCGGTGAAGTCCAACATCGGGCACACCCAGGCCGCCGCCGGTGTCGCGGGCGTCATCAAGATGGTGCAGGCGATGCGCCACGGCGTGCTCCCGGCGACGCTCCACGCGGACCGGCCCACCACCGAGGTGGACTGGTCGGCAGGTGCGGTGGAACTGCTCACCGAGGCACGCCCCTGGCCCGAGCTGGACCGGCCGCGCCGCGCGGGCGTCTCCTCCTTCGGCATCAGCGGCACCAACGCCCATGTGATCATCGAACGCCCCGAGTCCGATCCCGCGCCCGAGCCCGCGCCCGCGGCGGGGAACGGCCTCGGGTCCGTGCCCTGGGCGCTCTCCGCCCGGACCACCGAGGGACTGCGCGGTCAGGCCGAACGGCTGCGCGACTTCGTGCGGGAGAACGGGACGGCGGACCTCCGGGACATCGGCCGCGCACTGGCCACCACCCGCGCCGCGCTGGAGCACCGGGCGGTCGTCGTCGGCGCCGACCGGGAGGAGCTGCTGCGCGCACTGGCCGCCGTCGTCGACGGCGTGCCGAGCGGGGCGGTGGTCTCCGGGAGCGCGGGCGACGGCCGGGTGGCGTTCCTCTTCACCGGTCAGGGCTCGCAGCGGGCCGGGATGGGGCGCGAACTCCACGCGCGCCACCCCGTGTTCGCCGAGGCCTTCGACGCGGTGTGCGCGGAGTTCGACCTGCTGCTGGACCGGTCGGTGAAGGACGCGGTGTTCGAGGGCGTCGACCTGGACCGTACGGTCTGGGCCCAGGCGGGGCTGTTCGCCGTCGAGGTGGCGCTGTTCCGGCTGCTGGAGTCCTGGGGCGTGGTCCCGGAGGTGCTGCTCGGGCACTCGATCGGTGAGATCGCGGCGGCCCATGTGGCCGGGGTGTTCCCGCTGGCGGACGCGTGCGCCCTGGTGGCGGCTCGCGGCCGGCTGATGGACGGGCTGCCCGAGGGCGGCGCGATGCTGGCGGTGCAGGCCACCGAGGCCGAGGTGCGGGCGGAGATCGGCGACCGGCTGGACGTGGCCGCCGTCAACGGGCCCGCCTCGGTGGTGGTTTCGGGCACGGTGGAGGCGGTCGAGGAGTTCGCCGGGCGCTGGTCGGCCGAGGGCCGCAAGACCAGCCGCCTGGCCGTCTCGCACGCCTTCCACTCGGCCCTGATGGAGCCGATGCTCGACGAGTTCGCGGCCGTCCTGAAGGGTCTGACCTTCAGTGAGCCGGGCATCCCGGTCGTCTCCGACCTGACCGGGGAGATCGCCGAGCCGGGCCTGTTGACCACGCCGGAGTACTGGCTGCGCCAGGTCCGCGAGGCCGTCCGCTTCGCCGACGGCGTCGAGGCCCTGCACCGCCAGGGCCTGACCCGGTTCGTCGAACTGGGCCCGGACGGCGTGTTGTCCGCGCTGGTGGCCCGGATCGTCCCGGACGCCGTGGGTGTGCCGCTGCTGCGCGAGGGACGGGACCACGTGCCGTCCGCCGTCGGGCGGCTCTGGGCGGCCGGCGTGCCGGTGGACTGGGCGGCCGTACTGCCCGGTGTCCGGCGGGTGGGCCTGCCGACCTACGCCTTCCAGCGGGACCGCTACTGGCCGGAGCCGGTGGCGGCGGCGCGGCCCGTCGACCCGGCGGAGGAACGGTTCTGGGAGGCGGTCGAGCGCGAGGACGTCGGCGAGCTGGCCGAGACCCTGGACACCCGCCCGGAGGCCGTCGAGACGGCCCTGACCGCGCTGTCCTCGTGGCGCCGCCGCCGGCGGCAGGACGCCCGCACCGACGGCTGGCGCCACCGGGTGCTGTGGCAGCCGGCCACCTCGCCGTCCGGCCGGGCCGCGCTGGACGGGACCTGGCTGGTCGTCGCCCCGGAGGGCGAGGAACTGGCGGCGGAGGCGGAGAGCAGCCTGGTCGCCGCCGGTGCCCGGACTCTCCGGCTACCCGGCGACGGCGACGGACGCGAGGGAGGCGACGGAACCGACGGAAGCGGCGGCACGGACGGCACGGACCGTGCGGTGCTGGCCGCCCGGCTCCGGGCCGCGCTCGACGGGGCCGGAGAGGTCGCGGGCGTGCTCGCGGTGCTCGGCGACCGGGTCGCCGAACTGGCGACGCTCGCCCAGGCCCTGGACGACACCGGCCTGACCGCCCCGCTGTGGGCGGTCACCTGCGGCGCGGTGTCGACCGGCCCGACGGACCCGCCGGCCGACCCGGCCCAGGCCACCGTCTGGGGCCTCAGCCGAGGCCTCGACCTGGCCGGCCCGGACTGCTGGGGCGGGATCGTCGACCTGCCGGTGCGCCGGGACGCCGCCGCCTGGGACCGCTTCGCGCAGGCGCTCGCCGGGCCGGAGCAGGAGGCCGCCGTCCGCGACGGGCGGGTCCTCGTCCGCCGGCTGGTCCCGGCTCCGGCCGGGGCCGAGGCGGGACAGGTGCGGTGGCCGGCCTCCGGCACCGTCCTGGTCACCGGTGGCACCGGCGCGCTCGGCGGGAGGGTCGCCCGCTGGCTGGCCGGCCAGGGCGTGCCGCGCCTGCTGCTGGTCGGCCGGCGCGGTGAGCACGCACCCGGCGTCGCCGGGCTGCTCGCCGAGCTGCGGGCCGCCGGAGCCGAGGCGACGGTGGCCGCCTGCGACGTCGCCGACCGGGCGGCGCTCGCCGGGCTGCTCGCCGCCGTCCCCGCCGAGCACCCGCTCACCGCGGTGGTGCACGCGGCCGGGGTCGGCGACGACACCGCGGCGGACGCGCTCACCCCGCGGCGGATCGCCGAGGTGCTGCGGCCCACCGTGGACGGCGCCCGGCACCTGCACGAGCTGACCTCGGGCCTGGACCTGAGCGCCTTCGTGCTGTTCTCCTCGGTGGCCGGAGTCTGGGGCGCCGCCCAGCCCGCCCGGGCGGCGGCCAACGCGTACCTGGACGCGCTGGCCGAGGCCCGCCGGGCCGCCGGCCTGGCGGCCACCTCGATCGCCTGGGGGCCGTGGGCCGCCGACAGCGGGCTGACCGCCGGCGCCGCCGACCTGCTGGCCCGCACCGGGCTGCGGGCGCTGGCCCCGGACGCGGCCCTCGACCTGCTCGCCCGGCTGCCCCGGGAGGCCTGCCTCACCGTCGCCGACGTCGACTGGGAGCGCTTCGCCGCCTCGTACACGCTCGGCCGGCCGCGCCGGCTGCTGGACGGGATCCCGGCGGCACGGCGCACCGGTGGCCCGGCCGACGAGCCCGTCCGGGCGGACGCGGCGGCGCTGCGCGAGCGGCTCGCCGGGCTGCCGGACGAGGAGCGGCACCGGACCGTGCTCGACCTGGTCCGCGCCCACGCCGCCGGCGTGCTCGGGCACGGCGGCGCCGAGGAGATCGCACCGGAGCGGCCGTTCCTGGAGCTGGGCGTCAACTCGCTCAGCGCGATCGAGCTGCGCGACCGGCTGCGGACGGCCGTCGGGGTGCCGCTGGAGAGCACCGTGGTGTTCGACAGCGGTACCGCGGCGGAGCTGGCCCGGCGGGTCCTGGAGGCCCTCGGCGGGGCCGGCGGCGCCGCCGGCCCCCAGGAGCAGACCGGGATCCTGCGCACCCTGTACGCCGAGTCGATGCGGCAGAACAAGCTCCACAAGTACATGGAGTTCCTGTCCGACGCGGCCTCCTACCGGCCGCAGTTCGAGTCGCCCGACGAGGTCTCCGAGCCGCCCGCACCGGTCTTCCTGGCCCGCGGGCCGAAGCGGCCGAGGGTGGTCTGCCACACCGGCATGTCGGCGCTCGGCGGCGTGCACGAGTTCGCCCGCTTCGCCGCCTCCTTCAACGGCAGCCACGACGTGATCGCGCTGCCGCTGCCCGGCTACCGGGACGGGGAGGAGCTCCCCGCCACCCTGGAGGCCTCGCTGGACTGGCAGGCCAGGACACTGGTGGAGGTCGCCGGGGACGCGCCGTTCGTGCTCCTCGGGCACTCCGGAGGCGGGCTGCTCGCCCACGCGCTGACCCGCCGGCTGGAGGCGATGGGCGTGCCGGTGGCCGGCGTGGTCCTGGTGGACACCTATCCGATGGACCGTCCGATGCACCAGGAGTGGCTGTCGGAGCTGACCGAGGGCACCTTCGGGCGCGAGGAGCTGGCCGTGCCGATGACCGACACCCGGCTCACCGCCCAGGCCTGGTACGGCCGGATGTACCTCGGGTTCCGGGCCGAGGAGGTCGCCGCCGCCACCCTGGTGGTCCGGGCCTCCGAGCCGATCGGCGAGTGGACCCGGGAGGACGACTGGCGCGCCACCTGGGACCGTCCGCACCGTACCGTGGACGTCCCCGGCAACCACTTCACGGTGATGATGGAACACGGCGCCACGACCGCCTCGGCCGTCCGGGAGTGGCTGGACACCCTGGTCGAGCCCGGTGCGAGGGCCGCCGCCGACCGACCGCACGGAAGGCCGGGTGACCGCACGGAAGACCGGTGACCGCACGGAAAACCGCCCGGGAGCGTCTCGTACGCTCCCGGGCGGTTCCGTCTTCCGCCGGCGGCTCAGGCGTGGTGGGCGACCTTGAGCGGCAGGCGCCTGAGGCCCAGCACGAAGTTGAACCGGGTGTGCCACTCCAGCTCCGTGGAGGCCAGCTCGATCCTCCCGTAGCGCCGCAGCAGTTCGGTGATGGTCAGGCAGACCTCGGTGCGGCCGAGCATCGCGGCGATGCAGTAGTGCGGCCCGGAGCCGAAGGCGAGCGACTTCACGCCCTCGCGGCGCAGGTCCAGGCGGTCCGGGTCGGGGAACCTCGCCGGGTCGCGGTGGGCGGCGCCGAGGATCGCCAGGACGACGTCGCCGGCCGGGATGCGCCGCCCGGACAGGACGAGGTCGTCGGTCAGGTGCCGCATGATGACCTGCACGGTGGAGTTGTAGCGGGCCAGCTCCTCGAAGCAGTCGCCCATCATCTCCGGGTGGGCGCGCAGCAGTTCCAGCTGGTCGGGGTTGGTCAGCAGGGCGTGCATGCTGTTGCCGATGACGTTGATCGTGGTCTCGTGCCCGGCGTTGAACAGCAGCAGCACCTGGGCGATCACGTCCTCGTCGCTGAGCCCCTCGCCGTCCTCGTCCTTGGCCATCAGCATGGTCAGCACGTCGTCGCGGGGCTCGGCCCGGCGCAGCTCCATCTGGTGCCGGATGTAGGCGCTGAACTCCGGCTCGGCCTGGTTCATCGCGTCCCGCATCTGCGGGGTGATCAGCGGGTCGATGATGTTGGCGATCGCGTTCGTCCACTTCAGGCACTTGTCCGCGTCCTCGATCGGAATGCCCAGCAGACCGCAGATCACCGCGACCGGGACGGGCGCGGCGAGCTGCTCGATCAGGTCGACCTCGCCCTCGCCCATCTCGTCGATCAGCCGGTTGACGATGCGCAGGATCTCCGGTTCGAGGCGCTGCACGGCGCGCGGCGTCACCGCCCGGGCGATGATCCGGCGCAGCTTGCGGTGCTCCTCGCCGTGCTTCACCAGCATCCAGCGGTTCAGGCTGCGCATCGCCGGGCTGTCGGGACCGCCGCGCTGCTCCGCGAACGCCGGGTCCGTGGTGACGCCGGAGGACGCCTGCGGGGACCGCAGGAAGGCGTCCACGTCGTCGTACCGGCTGAGCGTCCAGAATCCGTACGGCGAATGGTGAATGGGTTCGGTCTCGCGCAGCCGCCGATAGTAGGCGTATCTGTTCCTATGGAGCTGCGGATCGTTGAGGTCGAAGAGAACCCTGGTCCTTTGCCGCTCCACCATGACCCGGCCAATCATCGCGAGGAAATTTTCCCCAGAATCCGGCGGGCGGTGATGAGGGGTCAACCCCTATCCTTCCCGCCGTTCCGCCGGTTAAGGGGGAATCCCCGCAAGGCTAGGGGTGGTTGGCGGCGTCGGCGCGCGGTTAGCCTGCGTCCGGCGGACCGGCGAATCGGGCGGCTGGTGCATGCGGCGGCGGCGAAAGTCAAAGAATTCCCGTAACGGGCCGGCCGGTCATCTCCGTCAATTCGTCGCGCCATCCGTGGAAGAGGGTTTCACCAGATGGTTGATAAGGATACGCTCCGCGATTATCTGAAGCGGGTCACCGCCGATCTGCACCGGACCAGGCAGCGCCTGGCCGATTTCGAGGCGGCAGACACCGAACCGCTGGCGATCATCGGGATGAGCTGCCGGTTCCCCGGCGGCGTCCGTTCACCGGAGGACCTCTGGCGGGTGGTGGCCGACGGTTCCGACGCCATCGGCCCGTTCCCGGAGGACCGAGGCTGGGCCCTCGACCGCCTCTTCGACGACGACCCGGACCGGGCCGCGACCAGCTACGTGCGCGAGGGCGGCTTCGTCACCGGCGCCACCGAGTTCGACCCCGGGTTCTTCGACATCTCGCCGCGCGAGGCGCTGGCCATGGACCCGCAGCAGCGGCTGCTGCTGGAGACGTGCTGGGAGGCCGTCGAGCGGGCCCGCCTCGACCCCACCACGCTGCGCGGCAGCGACACCGGCGTCTTCATCGGCGCCGGCGACCAGAAGTACACCGCGCTGGTCGCCGGGGCGCCGCACGAGGGCGGCGAGGGCTACCTGCTCACCGGCGGCGCCAGCGCCGTCATCTCGGGCCGGGTCTCCTACGCGATGGGCCTGGAGGGCCCCGCGATCACCGTGGACACCGCCTGCTCCTCCTCGCTGGTCGCGCTCCACCTGGCCGCCCGTTCGGTGCGCCAGGGCGAGTGCTCGCTGGCGCTGGTCGGCGGTGTCACCGTCATGGCCACCCCGGGCGTCTTCACCGAGTTCAGCAAGCAGCGCGGGCTGGCCGGGGACGGCCGGTGCAAGTCCTTCGCCGCGGCGGCCGACGGCACCGGATGGTCCGAGGGCGTCGGCGTGCTCCTGGTGGAGCGGCTCTCCGACGCGCGCCGGCTCGGGCACCCGGTGCTCGCCGTGGTGCGCGGCTCGGCGGCCAACCAGGACGGCGCCTCCAACGGGCTCACCGCCCCCAACGGGCCGTCCCAGCAGCGGGTCATCCTGCAGGCGCTGGCCGGCGCCAAGCTGTCCACCGGGGACATCGACCTGGTCGAGGCGCACGGCACCGGCACGGAGCTGGGCGACCCGATCGAGGCCCAGGCGCTGCTGGCGACGTACGGTCAGGGCCGGCCCGAGGGCCGCCCGCTGTGGCTCGGCTCGGTCAAGTCCAACATCGGCCACACCCAGGCCGCGGCCGGCGTGGCCAGCGTGATCAAGACCGTGATGGCGCTGCGCAACGGCGTGCTCCCGGCCAGCCTGCACGTGGACGAGCCGACCCCGCACGTGGACTGGTCGGCCGGCGCGGTGGAGCTGCTCACCGAGACCCGGCCCTGGCCGCGCGGCGCCGAGCCGCGCCGCGCCGGCGTCTCCTCCTTCGGTATCAGCGGCACCAACGCCCACATCATCCTGGAGGAGGCCGCCGAGCCCGGAGCCGACGAGCGCGGAGCCGACGAGCCCGGAGCGGACGATCCCGGGGCCGCGCAGGCCGGGACCGCCCCGGCCACCGGCGAGCTCCCGTTCGTCCTCGGGGCCAAGAGCGAGGCCGCGCTGCGCGGCCAGGCCGCGCGGCTGCGCGCCCTGCTGACGGCCGATCCGTCGGTGCCGCCGGCGGACCTCGGCCGTTCACTGGCCCTCACCCGCGCCGCGCTGAACCACCGCGCGGTGGTCGTCGCCGCCGACCGCGCCGACCTGCTGGCCGGCCTGGCCGCGCTGGAGGACGGCACCGAGAGCGGCCGGGTGGTGCGCGCCACCGCCCGCACCAGCGGCAAGCTGGCCTTCCTGTTCACCGGCCAGGGCGCCCAGCGCGCCCGGATGGGCGCCGAACTGGCCGCCGCCCGGCCCGTGTTCGCCGAGGCCCTGGCCGAGGTGTGCGAGCGGCTGGACCCGCACTTCGACCCGCCGCTGAGCGCCGTGCTCGACGCCGAGCCCGGCAGCGACACCGCCGCGCTGCTCGACCGGACCGCCTACACCCAGGCCGCGCTGTTCGCCGTCGAGGTGGCGCTGTACCGCCTGGCGACCGCCTTCGGCCCGGCCCCCGACTACCTGCTCGGCCACTCGGTCGGCGAGGTCGCCGCCGCGCACGCGGCCGGGGCGCTCTCCCTGGACGACGCCTGCACGCTGGTCGCCGCGCGCGGCCGGCTGATGCAGGCGATGCCCGAGGGCGGCGCGATGCTCGCCGTCGGGGCTGACGAGGCACGGGTCCGCGAGGACCTGGCCGCCGTGGCCGACCGGGTCACCGTCGCCGCCGTCAACGGGCCGGCCTCGGTGGTCGTCTCCGGCGACCGTGAGGCGGTCCTGGCGCTCGCCGGGACCTGGCGCGAACGCGGCCTGCGCACCAGCGAGCTGCGGGTCTCGCACGCCTTCCACTCGCCGCACATGGACGGCATGCTGGCGGAGTTCCGCGAGGTCGTCGCGGGGCTCGCGTTCCGCCCCCCGGCGATCCCGGTGGTCTCCAACCTCACCGGTGCCCCCGTCGGCGCCGAGCAGCTGGCCGACCCGGACCACTGGGCCCGGCAGGTCCGCGAGACCGTCCGGTTCGCCGACGGCGTCCGGCACCTCGACGGGCAGGGCGTCACCCGCTACCTCGAACTCGGGCCCGACGGCGTGCTCACCGCCATGGCCCGGGAGAGCCTCGCGCACCGCGAGGACACCGTCTTCCTGGCCCCGCTGCTGCGCCGCGACCGGCCCGAGCCGCTGAGCGCCACCACCGCGCTGGCCGGCCTGTACGCGCACGGCGGCGCCGTCGACTGGGCCGCCCTCTTCGGCGACGGCCCCCTGCTGGACCTGCCGACCTACGCCTTCGAGACCGCGCCGTACTGGCCCAACACCGCCTCCTGGCGGGGAGACGTGACCTCGGCCGGCCTCAGCGCCACCGGCCACCCGATGATCGGCGCCGGGATCTCGCTCGCCGGCGGCGACGAACTGCTGTTCACCGCGCGGCTGTCCGCCGACTCCCACCCGTGGCTGGCCGACCACCGGGTGCACGGCCGGGTCGTCGTCCCCGGCACCGCCTTCGTCGAACTCGCCGTCCACGCGGGCGACCAGGTCGGCTGCGGCGACCTCGACGAGCTGGTCCTGGAGACCCCGCTGGCGCTGCCCGACCGCGGCGCCGTCCAGGTCCAGGTGGCCGTCGGCGCCGCGGGCCCGGACGGCCGGCGCACCGTCTCGGTGCACGCCCGGCCCGAGGAGCGGGCCGACGGCACCTGGCCGGACGGCCCCTGGACCCGGCACGCGACCGGCGTGCTGGCCCCCGTCGACGACGGCGCGGCGGCCGAGCAGGCCCCGCGGCAGTGGCCCCCCGCCGACGCCGACCCGGCCGACGTGGACGCCGTGTACGAGCTGCTGGAAGCGGCCGGACTGGCGTACGGCCCGGCCTTCCGCGGCCTGACCGGCGCCTGGCGGCACGGCGACGCCGTCCTGGTGGAGGCCCGGGCCGGCGAGCCCGAGGAAGCCCGCCGCTACGGCCTGCACCCGGCGCTGCTGGACGCCGTTCTGCACGCGCTCGCGGCCCGGTCGACGGCCACCGGGGGAGCCGCGGGCACCGCGCTCACCGCCGGACTGCCGTTCTCCTGGGCCGGGGTCGCCCTGCGGGCCTCGGGCGCCCCCGGCCTGCGGGCCCGGATCACCCCGCTGGGCGAGGACGCGCTCTCCCTGGTGGCCTGGGACGGCGACGGCCGGCCGGTCGTCACCGTCGAGCGCCTCGTGCTGCGCGCCGCCGACACCGCCGGGCCGTCCGCCGACACCGCCGGGCTGTACCGGGTGGACTGGCGGCGCCTGACCGACGCGGGCGCGAACGTCGCCGTGCCCGCGGACCTCGCCCTGCTGGACGCCGAGGACGCCCTGGCCGCGGCCGTCGACCAGGACGGCCACGTGCCGGGCGTCGTGGTGCTGCCCTGCCCGGCCGGCTCCGCCGAGGCGGCCGTCACCCGCGTCCTGACGGTGCTCCAGGACTGGCTGGCCGACGACCGCTTCACCGCCTCCCGGCTGGTGGTGCTCACCCGCGACGCGGTCGCCGCCGCCCCCGGGGACCCGCTCGCCGATCCGGCCGGCGCGGCCGCCTGGGGCCTGGTGCGCACCGCGCAGACCGAGCACCCCGACCGCCTCGTCCTGCTGGACGCCCCCGCCGGGGCGCCGCTGACGACCGAGGTGCTGACCGCCGCCGTCGCCTCCGGCGAACCCCAACTGGCGCTGCGCGACGGCGCGCTCGCCGCCGCCCGCCTGGTCCGCGCGGCCGTGCCCGCCGGCCTGCCGGCCCCGGCCGGTGCCGAGGCCTGGCGGCTGGACACCCGGAACCCGGGCACCCTGGAGGCGCTCGAACTGCTGCCGGTCGACCCGGCCGCGCCGCTCGCCCCCGGCACGGTGCGCCTGGGCGTGCGCGCGGCGGGCCTGAACTTCCGCGACGTGCTGGGCGCGCTCGGCATGTACCCGGGCGAGGTCGTGCTCGGCGGCGAGGCCGCCGGCGTGGTGCTGGAGGTCGGACCGGACGTCGAGGGCCTGCGCCCCGGCGACCGGGTGTTCGGCCTCTGCCCGGCCGCGTTCGGCCCCACCGCCGTCACCGACCACCGGCTGCTCGGGCCGATGCCCGCGCACTGGTCCTTCGCCGAGGCCGCGGCCGTCCCGATCGCCTACGCCACCGCCTACTACGCCCTGGTCGACCTGGCCGGCCTGCGGGCCGGCGAGTCGGTGCTGGTCCACGCCGCCGCGGGCGGCGTCGGCACCGCCGCCGTCCAGGTCGCCCGGCACCTGGGCGCCGAGGTCTACGGCACCGCCAGCGCGGCCAAGTGGGACGCGGTGCGCGCCCTCGGCGTCGCCGCCGACCGGATCGCCTCCTCCCGGGACACCGGCTTCGCCCGGCGCTTCGCCGAGGTCACCGACGGCCGGGGCATGGACGTGGTGCTGGACTCCCTGGCCGGCGAGTTCGTCGACGCCTCGCTCGGCCTGCTGCCGCGCGGCGGCCGCTTCCTGGAGATGGGCAAGACCGACGTCCGCGACCCGGAGGAGGTCGCCGACCGCCACCCCGGCGTGCGCTACCAGGCCTTCGACCTGATCGAGGCCGGGCCCGAGCGGATCCGCGAGATCCTCGCCACCCTGCTGGAGCTGTTCCGCACCGGCGCGCTGCGGCTGCCGCCGCTGCGCGCCTGGGACGTGCGCACCGCCCCCGAGGCGTTCCGCCACCTCAGCCAGGCCCGCCAGATCGGCAAGGTCGTGCTGACCGTGCCGCGCGCCTTCGACCCGGAGGGCACCGTCCTGGTCACCGGCGGCACCGGCGGCCTCGGCCGGGTGCTCGCCGAGCACCTGGCCGCCGTCCACGGCGTGCGCCACCTCACCCTGCTCAGCCGCGGCGGCCCCGCCGCCGGGGGCGCCGCCGCGCTCACCGAGGCGCTCGCCGGACACGGCGCGCAGGCCGAGCTGATCGCCTGTGACGCCGCCGACCGGGACGCCCTCGCCGAGGTGCTGGCCGGGCTCACCCGCCCGCTGACCGGGGTGTTCCACCTGGCCGGCGTGGTGGACGACGCCGTGGTCACCGGCCTGACCCCGCAGCGAGCCGCCGCCGTCCTGCGCGCCAAGGCGGACGCCGCCGCGCACCTGGACGAGCTCACCCGGCACGCCGACCTGGCCGCGTTCGTGCTGTACTCCTCCGCCGCCGGCACCCTGGGCAGCGCCGGGCAGGCCGGCTACGCCGCCGCCAACGCCTACCTCGACGCCCTCGCCCACCGCCGCCGCGCCGCCGGGCTGCCCGGGCTGTCGCTGGCCTGGGGCGCCTGGCAGGACACGGCCGGCATGACCAGCCGGCTCACCGGGGCCGAGCGCGAGCGCATCGCCCGCTCCGCTTTCCCGCCGCTCTCCGTCGAGCGCGGCCTCGCGGCCCTGGACGCGGCGCTCGCCCTGCCCCACCCGGCGCTGGTCCCCACCGAGCTGGACCAGGCCGCCCTGGCCGCCGCCGCGGGCTCGCTGCCGCCGCTGCTGCGCGAACTCGTCCGCGGCGGCACCCGCCGCGTCGCCGGCGCCGACCCGGCCACCGCCGGTTCGGCCCTCGGCCGCCGGCTGGCCGGACTCGGCGCGGAGGAGCGGGCCCGGCTGCTGCTGGAGCAGGTGCGCGGACAGGCCGCCGCCGTGCTCGGCTTCGCCGGTCCCGAACTGGTCGACCCGAACCGGGCGTTCAAGGAGCTCGGGGTCGACTCGCTGACCGCGGTCGAGCTGCGCAACCGGCTCGCCGCCGCCACCGGCCTGCGGCTGCCGGCCACCCTGGTCTTCGACAACCCGACCCCGGCGCTGGTCGCCGAGGAGCTCGGCCGCGAACTGCTCGGCGAGTCCGAGTCCGGGGCCGACCCCACGGTCGCCGCTCCCGCCCCGGTGGCCGCCGCCGCTCCGGCCGACGACCCGCTGGCGATCATCGGCATGAGCTGCCGGCTGCCCGGCGGCGCCGACACCCCCGAGGGCCTGTGGCGGATCGTCAGCCAGGGCGTGGACGCCATGACCCCGGTGCCCGCCGACCGCGGCTGGGACCTCAGCGCCTTCCCGGAGGGCTTCGCGGACGGCCTCGACGGCGGCTTCGTCGAGGGCCTGGCCGACTTCGACCCCGCCTTCTTCGGCATCAGCCCGCGCGAGGCGCTGGCGATGGACCCCCAGCAGCGCCTGCTGCTGGAGACCGCCTGGGAGGCGATCGAGAGCGCCGGGATCGACCCGACCACGCTGCACGGCAGCCCGACCGGCGTCTTCGTCGGCAACGCCACCACCGGCTACAGCGTCGGCGCCACCGAGGTGCCCGAGGGCATCGGCCCGCACCTGATGCTCGGCACCGCCGCCTCCGTCACCTCCGGCCGGGTCGCGTACACCCTCGGGCTGGAGGGCCCGGCGCTGTCCATCGACACCGCCTGCTCCTCCTCGCTGGTGGCGCTGCACATGGCGGGCGAGGCGCTCGGGCGCGGCGACTGCTCGCTCGCCCTGGTCGGCGGCGTGACCCTGATGGTCGTGCCGACCATGTTCGTCGAGGGCACCCAGGGCGGCGCGGTCTCCACCGACGGCCGCTGCAAGGCCTTCGCCGCCGCCGCCGACGGCACCGGCTGGGGCGAGGGCGCCGGCATGCTGCTGGTCGAGCGGCTCTCCGACGCCCGCCGCAACGGCCACCGGGTGCTGGCCCTGGTCCGCGGCACCGCCGTCAACCACGACGGCGCCAGCAACGGGCTGACCGCCCCCAACGGCCGGGCCCAGCGGAAGGTCATCCGGCAGGCGCTGAGCGCCGCCCGGCTCGCCCCCGGCGACGTCGACGCCATCGAGGCGCACGGCACCGGCACCGAGCTGGGCGACCCGATCGAGGCCCGGGCGCTGCAGGCGGTCTACGGCCGGGACCGGGAGGCCGACCGCCCGGTCTGGCTCGGCTCGGTCAAGTCCAACATCGGGCACACCCAGTCCGCGGGCGGCGTCGCCGCCGTGATCAAGATGGTCCAGGCGATGCGGCACGACGTGCTGCCCGCCACCCTGCACGTGGACGAGCCGACTCCGCACGTGGACTGGTCGGCGGGCGTGCTGCGCCTGCTCACCGAGCCGGTGCCGTGGCCGCGCGGCGGGCGCACCCGCCGGGCGGGCGTCTCCTCGTTCGGCATGAGCGGCACCAACGTCCACGTGATCCTGGAGGAGGCGCCGGAGCCGGCCGAGGCCCCGGGGCGGCCGGCCGCCCCGTCCCTGGCGGGCGCCCCCACCCCCTGGCTGCTGTCCGCCCGCGGCGAGGCAGCGCTGCGCGCCCAGGCCGCTCGGCTGCGGGAACACCTCGACAACCGACCGGAACTGACGATCGGTCAGGTCGCCGGCGCGCTGGCTTCCGGCCGCTCCGCCTTCGACCACCGCGCGGTGCTGCTCGCCGAGGACCGGGAGGGCTTCACCGAACTGCTGACGGCGCTCGCCGAGGACGGGACGGCCGAGGGCCTGGTGCGCGGGGTCGCCGCCGGCGGCGGCCGGACCGTGTTCGTCTTCCCCGGCCAGGGCACCCAGTGGGCCGGCATGGCCGCCGACCTGCTGGAGACCTCCGAGGTCTTCCGCGACTCCGTCCGGGCCTGCGACGCGGCCCTGGCGCGGTACGCCGACTGGTCGGTGGAGGACGTGCTGCGCGGCGCCGAGGACGCCCCGCCGATCGAACGGATGGACGTCGTCCAGCCCGTGCTGTTCACCATGATGGTGTCGCTGGCCGCGCTCTGGCGCTCGCACGGCATCACCCCCGCCGCCGTGGTGGGGCACTCCCAGGGCGAGATCGCGGCCGCCCACGTCGCGGGCGCGCTCACGCTGTCCGACGCGATGCGGATCGTCGCGCTGCGCAGCAGGCTGCTCCTGGCCCTCGCCGGCCAGGGCGCCATGGCGTCGGTCTCGCTGCCCGAGGCCGAGGTGGCCGCCCGGATCGAGGCCTGGCCGGGCGAGCTGCACATCGCCGCCGTCAACGGCCCGCGCTCGATCGTGGTCGCCGGTGATCCGGAGAACGTCGACGGGTTCGTCGAGACGCTGGCCGCCGACGGCGTCCGGGTGCGCAAGGTCCGGGTCAACGGCGCCGGCCACTCGCCGCAGGTCGAGCCGCTGCGCGAGGCGGTGCTGGAACAGCTGGCCGGCATCGAGCCGCGGCCCGCCGGGACGGCCTTCTACTCCACCGTGACCGGCGGCGCGCTCGACACCACCGAGCTGGGCACCGCCTACTGGTACCGCAACATGCGCGAGCCGGTCCGGTTCGCCCCCGCCGTCCGCTCGCTGCTGGAGGACGGCTACCGCACCTTCGTCGAGTCCAGCCCGCACCCGGTGCTGGGCCCCGGCGTGCAGGAGGCGGCCGAGGAGCTCCCGGGCACCGGCGAGGTGACCGTGGTCGGCACCCTGCGCCGCGACGAGGGCGGCCCGGCCCGGTTCCTGCGCTCGCTCGCCGAGGCGCACGCGCACGGCGCCCGCCCGGACTGGTCCGCCGTCCTCGGCGGCGTCCCGGCCACCCCCGTCGAGCTGCCCACCTACGCGTTCCAGCGGCAGCGCTACTGGCTCGACCTCCCGTCGGCCCAGGACACGGCGGCCGGCGACGCGCTGCGCGACCCGGCCGAGGAGCGGTTCTGGGCGGCGGTCTCCGAAGCCGACCCGGCCGGACTGGCCGAGGCACTCGGCGTGGACGACCCGGACGCCCGCGCCGCGCTGGCCGCCGCCGCGCCCGCGCTGCCGGTGCTCTCCTCCTGGCGGGCACGCCGCCGGGACGGCTCCACCATCGACAACTGGCGCTACCGGGTGCGCTGGCGGCGCATCGCCCGCACCGACGGCGCCGAGCTCTCCGGCACCTGGCTCCTGGTCACCCCGGGCGGGCAGGACGACGCGGCCGCCGCGTTCTGCGCCCGCGCGCTCGGCGCCCACGGCGCCCGCGTGGTGACCGTCTCGCCCGCCGCCGACGACCCCTCCGGCCACGGCCTGGGCGAGCTGATCGCCGAGGCGACGGCCGAGCGGCCGGCCGGCGTGCTCTCCCTGCTGGCCCTGGACGAGGGGACCCACCCGGACCACCCGGTGCTCTCCCGCGGGCTGGCCCGTACCCTCGCCCTGCTCCAGGCCGTCGAGGCGGCCGGCGGCACGGCACCGCTCTGGCTCGTCACCCGGGGCGCGGTCTCGGTCGGCGCCACCGACCCGCTGACCCGCCCGGAGCAGGCCGGCGCCTGGGGCCTCGGCCTGACCGCCGGCCTGGAACTGACCGGCCGTCGGATCGGCCTGCTCGACCTGCCCGCCGACCCGGACGAACGCGCCCTGGCCCGACTGGCCGCGGTGGTCCACGGCGGCACCGGCGAGGACCAGGTGGCGCTGCGCGCGGCCGGTGTCTTCGGCCGCCGGATGGTCCGGGCCCCTCGTGAGGAGACCCCGGGCGCGGACGGCTGGCAGCCCCGCGGCACCGTCCTGGTCACCGGCGGAACGGGCGCGGTCGGCGGCCGGGTGGCCCGCTGGCTGGCCCGGGCCGGTGCCGAGCGGCTGGTGCTGGCGGGCCGGCGCGGACCGGCCGCCCCCGGCGCCGAGGACCTGGCCGCGGAGCTGACCGCGCTCGGCGCCGAGGTCCGGATCGAGGCCCTCGACGTCGCCGACCGCTCCGCCGTCGCCGACCTGCTGACGCGGCTGCCGGAGCTGACCGCCGTCGTGCACGCGGCCGGCGTCGCCCAGAGCACGCCCGTGCTGCACACCGACGTCGCGGAACTGGCCGCCACCCTGGAGGCCAAGGTCGCCGGCGCCGTCCACCTGCACGAGCTCGCCGGGGACGACCTGGAGGCCTTCGTCCTGTTCTCCTCCGGCGCGGCCGTCTGGGGCGGCAGCGGCCAGGCCGCCTACGCGGCCGCCAACGCCCGCCTGGACGCGCTCGCCCAGCACCGGCGCTCGCTCGGGCTGCGCGCCACCTCGGTCGCCTGGGGCGGCTGGGGCGGCGGCGGCATGGCCACCGACGAGGCGATGGCCGTGCTCGGCCGGCGGGGCCTGGCCCTGATGGACCCGCAGCTCGCGGTCGCCGCGCTCGGCCAGGCACTGGCCGACGACGAGACCCTGCTGACCGTCGCCGACATCGACTGGGCCGCCTTCACCCCGGCCTACAGTGCCGCCCGCGAGCGGCCGCTGATCGGCGAGATCCCCGAGGCCCGGGAGGCGCTGGCCGACTCCGGGCCGCAGGGCGCCGCCGAGGGCGGGGCCGAGGGCGAGTTCGCCCAGCGGCTGGCCGCCCTCCCCGAGGGCGAGCGCGGCCGGGTCGTCCTCGACCTGGTCCGCACCCACACCGCCGCCGTGCTCGGCTACCCCGGGCCCGGGGACGTCGAGCCCGCCCGGGCGTTCCGCGAGGTCGGCCTGGACTCGATCATGGCGGTCGAGGTCCGCAACCGGCTCCGCACCGCCACCGGGCTGCGGCTGCCGGCCACCATGGTCTTCGACCACCCGACGCCCGCCGCCGTCGCCGACCACCTGGCCACCCTGCTGCTCGGCGCCCCGGCGGCCGCGGCCCGCGGGCCGGAGCAGCACGCGGCGCCGGCGGACGACGACCCGATCGCCATCGTCGGCATCGGCTGCCGCTTCCCCGGCGGCGTCCGCTCCCCGGAGGACCTGTGGGAGCTGGTCATGGCCCGCCAGGACGCCGTCACCCCGTTCCCCACCGACCGCGGCTGGGACCTGGACGCGCTCTACCACCCCGACCCGGACCGGCCCGGCACCTCCTACGTCCGCGAGGGCGGCTTCCTGGAGGGCGCCGGCCACTTCGACGCCGAGTTCTTCGGCATCAGCCCGCGCGAGGCGATCACCCTGGACCCCCAGCAGCGGGTGCTGCTGGAGGCGGCCTGGGAGGCGCTGGAGCGGGCCCGGATCAACCCGGCGACGATGGCCGGCGCCAAGGCCGGCGTCTTCGTCGGCACCTCCTTCCAGGGCTACGGCGTGGACGCCCAGGACGGCATCGCCGCCTCGGAGGGCTTCTTCCTGGCCGGGACGGGCACCGCCGCGGTGTCCGGGCGCCTGGCGTACACGCTCGGCCTGGAGGGCCCGGCGGTCACCGTGGACACCGCCTGCTCGTCCTCGCTGGTGGCGCTGCACCTCGCCTGGCAGGCGGTGCGCAACGGCGAGTGCACGCTGGCCCTGGCCGGCGGCGTCACCGTGCTGCCCACCCCGGTCTCCTTCACCGAGTTCAGCCGCCAGCGCGGTCTGGCGCCGGACGGCCGCTGCAAGGCGTTCGCCGCCTCCGCCGACGGCACCAACTGGGGCGAGGGCGTCGGCGTGGTCGTCCTGGAGCGCCTCTCGGAGGCGCGCCGCAACGGGCACCCCGTGCTCGCCCTGTACACCGGCTCGGCGACCAACCAGGACGGTGCCTCCAACGGCCTGACCGCGCCCAACGGCCCGTCCCAGCAGAGGGTCATCCTGCAGGCGCTGGCCAGCGCCGGGCTGCGGCCGACCGACATCGACCTGGTCGAGGCCCACGGCACCGGCACCTCGCTCGGCGACCCGATCGAGGCCCAGGCCGTGATCGCGACGTACGGTCAGGACCGCCCCGAGGACCGGCCGGTCGGGCTCGGCTCGCTGAAGTCCAACATCGGGCACACCCAGTCCGTCTCCGGCGTCGCCGGTGTGATCAAGACCGTGATGGCGCTGCGCGCCGGCGTGCTGCCGCCGACCCTCTTCGCCGAGGAGCCGACCCCGCACGTCGACTGGAGCGCGGGCCGGGTCGAGCTGCTGACCGAGGCCCGCCCCTGGCCGCACACCGAGGGCCCGCGCCGGGCCGGAGTCTCCTCCTTCGGCGGGACGGGGACGAACGCCCACGCCGTCCTGGAGCAGGCCCCGGAGCCCGAGGAGGAACCGCGCCCGGACCGCGAGGCCGGGGCGCCGCCCTTCGTGCTCTCCGCCCGCAGCCCGCAGGCCCTGCGCGAGCAGGCCGAGCGGCTGCTGGCGCACCTGGACGCCGAGCCCGCCGTGGACCTCGGCGACCTCGCCCACTCGCTGGCGACCACCCGTACCCCGTTCACCGAGCGCGCCCTGGTGCTCGCCGCCGACCGGGCCGAGCTGCGCGCCGGCCTCGCCGGCCTGGCCGCGGGGCAGACCCCCGAGGGCACGCTGACCGGCTCGGCCGTGGACGGCCGCACCGTGTTCGTCTTCGCCGGCCAGGGCGCCCAGTGGGCCGGCATGGCCGCCGGACTGATGGAGTCCTCGGAGGTCTTCGCCGAGCACGTCGCCGCCTGCGACGAGGCGCTCGCCCCGTACACCGACTGGTCGCTGGTCGACGTGGTGCGCGGCGTCGAGGGCGCGGCCCCGCTGGACCGGGTGGACGTGGTGCAGCCGGCCCTGTGGGCGATGATGGTCTCGCTCGCCGCGGTCTGGCGCTCCTGGGGCGTCGAACCGGACGCGGTGATCGGCCACTCGCAGGGCGAGATCGCGGCCGCCTGCGTGATCGGCGCGCTGTCCCTGGAGGACGCCGCCCGGGTGGTGGCCGTGCGCAGCCGGGCCCTGACCGCGCTGTCCGGCAAGGGCGGCATGGTCTCGGTCGCGCTGCCCGCCGCGGGGGTCGAGGAACGGATCGCCCCGTGGGCGGGACGGATCTCCGTCGCCGCCGTCAACGGGCCCTCCTCCACGGTGGTCTCGGGTGAGACCGCGGCCCTGGAGGAGTTCCTCGCCGCCGGCGAGGCGGACGGGGTCCGGGTCCGCCGGATCGCGGTCGACTACGCCTCGCACTCGGCCCAGGTCGAAGCCATCGAGGAGCGGCTGGCCGCGGAGCTCGCCGGGATCACCCCGCGCTCCTCGGCGGTCTCCTTCTACTCCACCGCGCTCGGCCGCTGGGCGGACACCGCCGAGCTGGACGCCGGGTACTGGTACCGCAACCTGCGCAACCCGGTCGGCTTCGAGCAGGCCGTGCGCGCCGTCGCCGCCGAGGGCTACCGGCACTTCGTCGAGGCCAGCCCGCACCCGATGCACACCGTCGGCATCCAGGAGACCCTGGAGGACCTGGACGAGGCCGTCACCGGCGGCGGCGCCGTGGTCGGTTCGCTGCGGCGGGACCAGGGCGGCCTGGACCGGCTGTGGACCTCCGCCGCCGAGGCGCACCTGCGCGGCCTGGCCGTGGACTGGGCGCGGCTGCTCGGCGGCCTCGGCGCCCGCACCGTCGACCTGCCCACCTACGCCTTCCAGAGCAAGCGCTACTGGCTCGGCGGCTCCGGCGGCGGTGCCGCCGAGGCCGGCACGGCCGGGCTGGGCGCCACCGGGCACCCGCTGCTCGGCGCCGCCGCCGACCTGGCCGGGCTGGACGCCGTCCTGATGACGGGCCGGCTCTCCCGCCGCTCCCAGCCCTGGCTGGCCGACCACGCCGTGCTCGGCACCGTCCTGCTGCCCGGCACCGCCTTCGTCGAGATCGCGGTGCAGGCCGGTGAGCAGGTCGGCTGCGGACACGTCGAGGAGCTCACCCTGGAGACCCCGCTGATCCTGCCGGAGGACGGCGGGGTGCGGCTGCAGGCCGTCGTCCAGGCCCCGGACGCCGGAGGCCGCCGGACGCTGAGCGTCTACTCCCGGCCGGACGACGGCACGGCCGCCGGCGCGGGCACGGACGGCTGGACCCGGCACGCCACCGCGACCCTCGCCCCGGAGGCCCCCTCCCCGGCGTTCGACCTCGCCCAGTGGCCGCCGCGGGACGCCGCCGCGATCGACCTCGGCGGCTTCTACCAGGAGCTGACCGCCCGCGGCTATGCGTACGGCCCGACCTTCCAGGGCCTGCGCGCCGCCTGGCGCTCCGGCGAGCAGATCTTCGCCGAGGTGGCCCTGCCGGAGCCGGGCCCCGACGCCGAGCGCTTCGGCGTCCACCCCGCGCTGCTGGACGCTGCACTGCACGGCATCGGCATGCTGCGGGCGCTGCGCGAGTCGGAGAGCGGTGAACGGGCCCGGGCCGAGCTGCCGTTCGCCTGGCGCGGAGTCGGCTGCCACCAGCGGGGCGTCACCTCGCTGCGGGTCCGGCTGGCCTTCGCCGAGGGGGACGGGATCACCCTCCAGGCCGCCGACGACACCGGGCTGCCCGTCGCCTCGGTCGAGGCGCTGGTCTCCCGGCCGGTCCCGGACGACCTCGGCACCGCCCCGGCCCCCGGGCAGTCGCTGTTCCAGGTCGAGTGGACCGGGGCCGAGCCGGCCCGGACCACCGGGCCCGGCCGCCTGCTGCTGGCCGGTGACGACCCGTCCGGGCTCGCCGAGCGGCTCGCCGAGCGGCTCGCCGCCGCCGGTGCCCCGGCCGAGCGCCACCGGGACCTCGCCGCGGTGGCGGCGGCGCTCACCGGCACCGAGGAGCCGGCGACCGTCCTGGTCCCGCTCACCGGCGCGGCCGACGGCGACCCGGTGGAGGCCGTTCGCGCCGCCACCCACACGGCGCTGGCACTCGCTCAGCAGTGGCTCGCCGAGGAGCGCTTCGGCACCTCCCGCCTGGTGCTGGTCACCCGGGGCGCCGTCGCGGCCGATCCGGCCGAGGCCCCCGGCGACCTTCCCGCGGCGGCGGCCTGGGGCCTGCTGAAGTCCGCCCAGTCCGAGCACCCCGGCCGGTTCGTGCTGCTCGACGAGGACGGCCACGAGGACACCGCCCCCGCCCTGCTCGCCGCGCTGGGCACCGACGAGCCCCAGGCCGCGCTGCGGGCCGGCGCCGTCCGCGTCCCGCGACTGGCCCGACTGTCCGTACCGGCCCGGCCGCAGACGACGGTGTTCGACCCGGACGGCACCGTGCTGGTCACCGGCGGCACCGGCACCCTCGGTCAGGCGCTGGCCCGTCACCTGGTGACCGAGCACGGCGTCCGGCACCTGGTGCTGGCCGGCCGGCGCGGACCGAACGCCCCCGGCGCCGCCGAACTCGTCGCCGAACTGGCCGAACTGGGCGCCCGGGCCGAGATCGCGGCCTGCGACGTGGGCGACCGCACGGCGGCGGCCGCGCTGCTGGCCGGCATCCCGGCCGACGCCCCGCTGCGCGCCATCGTGCACGCGGTCGGCGAACTGGACGACGGGGTGCTCGTCGGGCTCGACCCGGCGCGCGTCGACCGGGTCCTGCACGCCAAGGTCGGCGGCGCGCTGCACCTGGCCGAGCTGACCCGCGGCACCGGGCTCCGCGGTTTCCACTTCTTCTCCTCGGCGGCCGGCACCTTCGGCGGCGCCGGCCAGGCGAACTACGCGGCGGCCAACGCCTTCCTGGACGCCTTCGCCCAGGCCCGCCGGGCGGAGGGGCTCGACACGGTCTCCTTCGCGTGGGGCCCGTGGGCGCAGCCGACCGGGATGACCGGGAACCTGACCGAACTGGACGTCAACCGGGTGCGCCGGCTCGGCATGACGCCGGTGTCCACCGCGGAGGGGCTGGCGCTGTTCGACGCGGGTCTGGCCGCCGGCACCGCCGTGGTCGTGCCGATCAACCTGAACACCGCCGCGCTGCGGACCCAGGGTCTGCTGCCCCCGCTGCTGCGCGGGCTGATCCCCGCGGCGCCGGCGGCGTCCGGGGCGGGCGGGCCCGCCGGGGCCGCGGCCGGCGCCGGGAACCTGTCCGAGCGGCTGTCCGGCCTCTCCGGCCGGGAGCGGCTGGAGGCCCTGCTCGACCTGGTGCGCACCCAGGCCGCCACGGTGCTCGGCCACGACTCGGCGGGCTCGGTCGGCGCCGAGCGGGGCTTCCTGAAGGTCGGCATGGACTCGCTCACCGGCGTCGAGCTGCGCAACCGGCTGGCCCTGGCCACCGGCTTGCGGCTGCCGGCGACGCTGATCTTCGACTACCCCACGCCGCTGGACCTGGCGCGCCACCTCCGGGACGCGCTCGCCCCGGCGCCGGCCGCCCCGGCCGCGAGCGCCCTGGAGGAGCTGGCCAGGTTCGAGGAGGCCCTGAAGAACGTCGGCACCGACGAGTCCGAGCGGGCCGCGGTCGGCCGACGGCTGCGCGAACTGGCGGCCCGCTTCGGCGAGTTCGGCACCACCGACAGTGCGGCGAGCCTGCAGACGGCCACCGCGGAGGAGCTGTTCCAGATCCTCGACCAGGCGCAGTGAGATCCGGGGGAGACGAGATGAGCGCGACCAGGGAAGAAGAGCTGCTCCGGTACCTGCGCCAGGCCACGGCCGCACTGCAGGAGACCCGCCAGGAGCTGCGCGAGGTGCACGAGAAGGCCCGGGAGCCGATCGCGATCGTCGGGATGGCCTGCCGGCTGCCCGGCGGGATCGCCACTCCGGAGGAGCTGTGGCGGCTGGTCGCCACCGGTGGCGAGGGCCAGTCGGGGCTGCCCACCGACCGCGGCTGGCACCTCGCGGAACTCGGCGGCGACGGCACCCGGCAGGCCGGCTTCGTGCACGAGGCGGGCTGGTTCGACCCGGCGTTCTTCGGCATCTCGCCGCGCGAGGCGGTGGCGATGGACCCGCAGCAGAGGTTGTTCCTCGAAGCCTCCTGGGAGGCCTTCGAGTACGCTGGACTGGACCCGGAGCGGCTGCGCGGCAGCCGGACCGGGGTCTTCGCCGGGATGATGTACCACGACTACCTCCCCGGCGGGGCCGAGGGCAGTGAGCCCTACCTGGGCACCGCCACCGCGGGCAGCGTGGTCTCCGGCCGGGTGGCGTACGCGCTCGGGCTGGAGGGCCCGGCCGTCACGGTGGACACCGCCTGTTCCTCCTCGCTGGTCGCCCTGCACCTCGCGGTGCAGGCGCTGCGGGGCGGCGAGTGCGACCTGGCCCTGGCCGGCGGGGTGACCGTGATGGCCGCGCCCGAGGTGTTCGGCTCGCTCGGCGGTGGCCAGGGCGTGGCTGCGGACGGCCGCTGCAAGTCCTTCGCCGCCGCCGCCGACGGGATGGGCTGGGCCGAGGGCGCCGGCGTGCTGCTGGTGGAACGGCTCTCCGATGCCCGGCGGCTCGGGCACGAGGTGCTCGCCGTGGTGCGGGGCAGCGCGATCAACCAGGACGGCGCCTCCAGCGGGCTGACGGCGCCCAACGGCCCCTCCCAGCAGCGGGTGATCCGGGAGGCGCTGGCCGCCTCCGGGCTCTCGCCCGCCGAGGTGGACGCGGTGGAGGCGCACGGTACCGGTACCCGGCTCGGCGACCCGATCGAGGCGCAGGCGCTGCTGGCCACCTACGGCCAGGGCCGGCCCGAAGACCGTCCGCTGCTGCTCGGCTCGGTGAAGTCCAACCTGGGGCACACCCAGGCGGCGGCCGGTGTGGCGGGTGTGATCAAGATGGTGCTGGCGATGCGCCACGGCGTGCTGCCCGCCACCCTGCACGTGGACGAGCCGACGCCGCTGGTGGACTGGTCGGCGGGCGCGGTGGAGCTGTTGACCGAGGCCCGGCCGTGGCCGGAGGCGGACCGGCCGCGCCGGGCGGGTGTCTCCTCCTTCGGGGTGAGCGGCACCAACGCCCATGTGGTCATCGAGCAGGGCGAGGCCCTCGTGGCTCCCGAGCCGGTGAGCGTCCCGGCCCTCGTCCCCTGGCCGCTCTCGGCCCGGACGGCCGACGGCCTGCGGGCCCAGGCGCGCCGGCTGCGGGCCTTCGTGGCCGCCACTCCGGAGGCCGGCCCGGTGGACGTCGGGCGCGGGCTGCTCGCCCGTACCGCCATGGAGCACCGGGCGGTCCTGCTCGGCGGCGACCGCGAGGCCTTCACCGCGGCGCTCGACGCGCTGGTCGGGGGCGAGGCCGCGGGCGAGGGGCGGACGGCGTTCCTGTTCACGGGGCAGGGTGCGCAGCGGGTCGGGATGGGCCGGGGGTTGTACGAGGCGTTCCCGGTGTTCGCGGCGGCGTTCGACGCGGTCTGCGCGGAGCTGGACCCGCTGGTGGGCCGGCCGCTCAAGGGCGTCGTCTTCGAGGGCGCGGAGGAGCTGGACCGTACGGTCTGGGCCCAGGCCGGGCTGTTCGCGGTCGAGGTGGCCTCCTTCCGGCTGCTCGAATCCTGGGGCGTGGTGCCGGACGTGCTGCTCGGGCACTCGATCGGTGAGGTGGCGGCGGCGCACGTCGCCGGGGTGTTCCCGCTGGCGGACGCCTGCGCCCTGGTGGCGGCGCGCGGCCGGCTGATGGACGGGCTGCCCGAGGGCGGCGCGATGCTGGCGGTCGAGGCGACCGAGGCCGAGGTGCGCGAGGCGATCGGCGACCGCCTGGACGTCGCGGCCGTCAACGGCCCGACCTCGGTGGTGGTCTCCGGGCCCGTCGAGGTGGTGGAGGAGTTCGCGGCCCGCTGGTCGGCCGAGGGCCGCAAGACCCGCCGACTGACCGTCTCGCACGCCTTCCACTCGGCGCTGATGGAGCCGATGCTCGCCGAATTCGCCTCCGTGCTGGAGGAGTTGACCTTCACCGAGCCGCAGATCCCGATCGTCTCCACCCTGACCGGCGGCCTCGCCGAACCCGGGCTGCTCTCCACGCCCGACTACTGGCTGCGCCAGGTCCGTGAACCGGTCCGCTTCGCCGACGGCGTCGCGGCCCTGGGCGGACAGGACGTGACCCGCTGCGTCGAGCTGGGCCCCGACGGCGTGCTGACCGCCCTGGCCCGACAGGCCGAGGCCAAGGGCACGTTCGCGCCGCTGCTGCGCCGCGACCGCCCCGAGACCGAGACCGCCCTGGCCGCGCTCGGCGCGCTGTGGACCTCCGGGGCGGCCGTGGACTGGCCGGCCGTCTACGCCGACTGGGGCGGGGCCCGGGCGCTGCTGCCCCGCTACGCCTTCGACCGGCAGCACTACTGGGCGCCGCCGCCCGCCGCGCGCCACTGCGCCCGGCCGGGGGAGCGCTCCGACGCCTGGCGCTACCGGATCACCTGGAAGCCGCTGCCCACCGCGGCCGTTCCACCGCCGCTGTCCGGCAGTTGGCTGGCGGTGCTGCCCACCGGGGCGGCGGAGCCCGGAACCCCGGGGGCCGACCTGACCGAGGCCTGCCTGGCCGCCGTGGAGCGGACGGGCGCCCGCGTGGTGCGGACCACGACCGGGCGGCTCGCCCACGACCTCCCCGGGATCCCGGACCTGGCCGGGGTGTTGGCCTTCCCCGGCACGGCCCCGGACGGCGACCCCGTCGCGGACGCCCTGGACCTGATCGACGCGCTCGCCGCCGCGGACGGGCGGGTGCCGCTCTGGTGGGTCACCTCCGGCGCGGTGACCGTGCGCGAGGAGGAGACCGTCCGGCCCGGCCATGCCCGGATCTGGGGCCTGGGCCGGGTGGTCGGCCTGGAGCTGCCCCACCTGTGGGGCGGGCTGGTGGACGTCGGCGGTCCGGCGGGGCCGGTGCTCGGCGACCGGCTGGCCGCGGTGCTGTCGGGCACCGAGGACCAGGTCGCCGTCCGTGCCACCGGTGCCTTCACCCGCCGACTGGTCCCGGCCGGCACCGGGTCGGTGACGGCCGACCCCGCCCCCGCCACCGGCACCGTCCTGATCACCGGCGGCACCGGAGCGCTGGGCGCCGCCGTGGCGCGCCGCCTGGCCGGGCAGGGAGTCCCGCACCTGGTGCTGGTCTCCCGCCGGGGCCCCGCGGCGCCCGGTGCCGCGGAACTGGTCGCGGAACTGGAGGCGCTGGGCGCCCGGGTGACCGTCGCCGCCTGCGACACGGCTGACCGGGCCGGGATGGCCGGGGTACTGGCCGCCGTCCCGGCGGAGTTCCCGCTGAGCGGAGTGGTGCACGCGGCCGGTGTCGGCGACCCGACGCCGTTCGGCGCCACCGCGCGCGCCGAGTTCGCCGCGATCGTGGACGGCAAGGCCGAAGGCGCGGCCTGCCTGGACGAGGTGCTGGGCGACA
Organism: Kitasatospora sp. NPDC005856; assembly: GCF_040629945.1. Lineage (NCBI taxonomy): Bacteria > Bacillati > Actinomycetota > Actinomycetes > Kitasatosporales > Streptomycetaceae > Kitasatospora > Kitasatospora sp. NPDC005856. The sequence goes on from NZ_JBEXWT010000045.1 coordinate 47,286, forward strand.
TCCCCCTCGACTACTTCGTGCTCTTCTCCTCCGTCGCCGGCGTCTGGGGCAGCGGCGGGCAGTCCGCGTACGCGGTGGCGAACGCCGCGCTGGACGCGCTCGCCGTCGACCGCCGGGCCCGCGGGCTGGCGGCCACCTCCGTGGCCTGGGGCCCCTGGGCCGGCGAGGGCATGGCCGCCGACGCCGACGCCGAGGAGTTCCTGCGCCGCCGGGGCCTGCGGCCGATGGCCCCGGACCTCGCCCTGGACGCGATGGACACCGCGATCCGGACCGGCGACGTGTGCGTGACCGTCGCGGACGTGGACTGGCCGGCCTTCGTGCCCGGCTTCACCGCGTACCATCCGCAGCCGCTGATCGAGGACGTGCCCGAGGTGCGGCAGGTCCTCACCGGGGCCGCCACCGGCGGCCCGCAGGACGGCGCCGCGCTGCGCGAGCGCCTCGTCGGGCTGTCCGGCGAGGACGGCCGCGCCCTGCTGCTGGAGACCGTGCAGCAGCAGGCCGCGCTGGTCCTCGGCCACAGTGCGGCGGGGGCGGTCGCCGTCGACCGGGCCTTCCGCGACCTGGGGTTCGACTCGCTCACCGCGATCGAACTGCGCGACCGGCTGACCTCGGCCACCGGGCTGGCCCTGCCGGCCACCCTGATCTTCGACCACCCCACCCCGCGGGAGCTGGCCGAACGGATCACGGCCGAACTGCTCGGCGACGACGCCCCGGACGCCGACGAGGCGGAGCGGCTGCGCCGCGTCCTCCTCACCGTCCCGGTGTCCCGGCTGCGCGAGTCCGGACTGCTGGAGCCGCTGCTGCGGCTCGCCCCGCAGGAGTCCGCGCCCGCCGCCGAGGACACCGCACCCGTGACCGCCATCGAGTCGATCGACGAGATGGACGGCGAAAGCCTGCTGAGGCTGGCCCTCGGCGAACGTGATTCCTGACCGCAGTACGGAGCTTGCGATGGCCTCTACCCAGGACTATGTCGAAGCGTTGCGAGCTTCCCTCAAGGAGACGGAGAAGCTTCGCGCGCGAAACCGGGAACTGACCGCCGCGGTCAGCGAACCCGTCGCGATCGTGTCGATGGCGTGCCGCTACCCCGGCGGCGTCGCCTCGCCGGACGACCTCTGGCGGCTGGTCGAACGGGCCGCCGACGCGATCGCGCCCTTCCCCGAGCAGCGCGGCTGGAGCGCGGACGGCCTCGGCGCGGACGCCGCGGCCAGCGACCTCGCCGCCCAAGGCGGCTTCCTCGACGGCGCCGAGCGCTTCGACGCGGCGTTCTTCGGGATCTCCCCGCGCGAGGCCCTGGCCATGGACCCCCAGCAGCGGCTGCTGCTGGAGAGCGGCTGGGAGGCCTTCGAACGGGCCGGGATCGCGCCGGACACCGTCCGCGGCAGCCGGACCGGGGTGTTCGTCGGCGCGACCTCCTCCGGCTACGGCGTCGGTGCGGCCGACGCCGACCAGGGGTACGTCCTGGCCGGCGGGGCGACCAGCGTGCTCTCCGGCCGGGTGGCGTACGTGTTCGGCCTGGAGGGCCCGGCCGTCACCGTGGACACCGCCTGCTCCTCCTCGCTGGTGGCCCTGCACCTGGCCGTCCAGGCGCTGCGCGCCGGCGAGTGCACGCTGGCGCTGGCCGGCGGCGTGACGGTGCTGACCAACGCGGAGGTCTTCCACGCCTTCAGCGCCCAGCAGGGCCTGGCCTCGGACGGGCGCTGCCGCTCCTTCGGCGCCGGCGCGGACGGCACCGGCTGGGGCGAGGGCGTCGGACTGCTGCTGCTGGAGCGGCTCTCGGACGCGCGCCGCAACGGGCACCAGGTGCTGGCGGTGGTGCGGGGCAGCGCGGTCAACCAGGACGGCGCCTCCAACGGGATGACGGCGCCGAACGGCCCCGCGCAGCGCCGGGTGATCCGGCAGGCGCTGGCCACGGCGCGGCTCGCCCCGTCCGAGGTGGACGTGGTGGAGGCGCACGGCACCGGAACGAAGCTGGGCGACCCGATCGAGGCGCAGGCGCTGCTGGCGACCTACGGCCAGGAGCGCCCCGAGGACCGGCCGTTGTGGCTGGGCTCGATCAAGTCCAACATCGGCCACACCCAGTCGGCGGCCGGTGTCGCGGGCATCATCAAGATGGTGCAGGCGATGCGGCACGGGCTGCTCCCGGCCACCCTGCACGCCGAGCAGCCGACGTCCCACGTGGACTGGTCGGCCGGTGCGGTGGAACTGCTGACGGAGGCCCGGCCGTGGCCGGAGGCGGACCGGCCGCGCCGTGCGGGCGTGTCCTCCTTCGGCATCAGCGGCACCAACGCCCACGTCATCCTGGAGCAGGGCGACCCGCTGCCCGCGCCGCAGACGGGCGGCGCCCCGGGCGCGACGCTCTGGCCGGTGTCCGCGAAGACCCCGGACGGGCTGCGCGGACAGGCGCAGCGACTGCGGGACCACCTGGCGACCGGGCCCGACCTGGCGGCCGCCGGGCACGCGCTGGCCGTCACCCGGGCGGGGCTGGAGCACCGCGCGGTGGTGCTCGGCGACTCGGCCGCCGTCCTCGGCGAGGGGCTGGCGGCGCTGGCCGCGGGCGAGCCCGGCGCGGGGGTGGTCACCGGTGCGGTCGCCGAAGGCCGTACGGCGTTCCTGTTCACCGGGCAGGGGGCGCAGCGGGCGGGCATGGGCCGGGACCTGTACGAGGCCTTCCCCGCCTTCGCGGCGGCGTTCGACGCGGTCTGCGCGGAGCTGGACCCGCTGCTGGACCGGCCGCTCAAGGACGTGGTGTTCGGGGGCGCCGAGGACCTGGACCGTACGGTCTGGGCCCAGGCCGGGCTGTTCGCGGTCGAGGTGGCCTCCTTCCGGCTGCTCGAATCCTGGGGCGTGGTGCCGGACGTGCTGCTCGGGCACTCGATCGGTGAGGTGGCGGCGGCGCACGTCGCCGGGGTGTTCCCGTTGGCGGACGCCTGCGCCCTGGTGGCGGCGCGCGGCCGGCTGATGCAGGCGCTGCCGAGCGGTGGCGCGATGCTGGCGGTGCAGGCGGGTGAGGCGGAGGTCCGCGCGGCGATCGGCGACCGCCTCGACATCGCGGCCGTCAACGGTCCCACCTCGGTGGTGGTCTCCGGGCCGGCCGAGGTGGTGGAGGAGTTCGCGGCCGAGTGGGCCGCCCAGGGCCGCAGGACCCGCCGGCTGACGGTCTCGCACGCCTTCCACTCCGCGCTGATGGAGCCGATGCTCGACGGATTCGCCGCCGCCCTGGCGGACGTGACCTTCGCCGAGCCGCGCGTCCCGCTCGTCTCCGACCTGACCGGCGAGATCGCCGGGCCCGGGCTGCTCACCACACCGGACTACTGGGTGCGCCAGGTCCGCGAGGCCGTCCGCTTCGCCGACGGCGTCGAGGCCCTGGGCCGCCGGGGCGTGACCCGGTACGCCGAGCTCGGCCCGGACGGCGTGCTGTGCGGGATGGTCCGACAGGCCGGCGTCGAGGGCACCTTCGCGCCGGTCCTGCGCGGCCCCGGCCACGACGGCGTGCGCACCTTCCACGCCGCCGTCGGCGCGCTCTGGACGGCGGGCGCGGCCGTGGACTGGTCGGCGGTCCACCCGGGGCGGGGCGAGGGACACGTCGCCCTGCCCACGTACGCCTTCCAGCACCAGTCCTACTGGGCCGGCCCCGCCGCCGCGCCCGTGGCCGGGACGGCGGGCGCGGAGAGCGCCGCCGAGAGCGGCTTCTGGTCCGCCGTCGAGCGCGAGGACGTGGCCGAGCTGACCGGCGCCCTCGGCGTGGCCGCGGACCCGGGCGAGCTGCGGGCCGTGCTGCCCGCCCTGTCCTCCTTCCGGCGCCGCAGCCAGGACGAGGCCGTCATCGACTCCTGGCGCTACCGGGTCCGTTGGAAGCCGCTCACCGACGCGCCCGCCGCCGGGACGCTCACCGGCACCTGGCTGGTCGTCTCGACCCCGGGCGACACCGACGCCCAGCGGCTGCTGACCGCCGCCGGCGCCGAGGTGGTCCCGGTCGAGCTCGGCCCCGGCGACACCCGGGCCGAGTTGGCCGCCCGGTTGCGCGAGCTCGCGATCGCCCCGGCCGGCGTGGTGGCCTGCCCGGCCCGGCACCCCGAGCCCGTCCCGGCCACCGTCGCGCTGATCCAGGCGCTCGGCGACGCGGGCCTCGACGCCGCGCTCTGGCTGGCCACCCGCGGCGGAGTCTCGACCGGCCGCTCCGACGGGCCGTCCGACCCGGCGGCGGCGCAGCTCTGGGGCCTCGGCCGGGCCGCCGCCCTGGAGCTGCCGGAGCGCTGGGGCGGGCTGGTCGACCTGCCGCCCGCCGAGGACGCCAGGACGGCCGCCCGGCTGGCCGCCGTCCTGACCGGCACCGAGGACCAGGTGGCCGTCCGGAGCGCCGGCACCTACGTCCGGCGTCTGGTGCGGGCCGCCCGCCCGGACGGGCCCGAGCCGCTCGGGCCGCCCCCGGGCACCGTCCTGGTGACCGGCGGAACCGGGGCGCTCGGCGCCGAGGTGGCCCGCTGGCTCTCCCGCCGGGGCACCCCCCACCTGGTCCTGACCAGCCGGCGCGGCTCGGCGGCCGAGGGCGTCGACGCGCTGGTGGCCGAGCTGACCGGCCTCGGCACCCGGGTGACGGTCGCCGCCTGCGACGCCGCCGACCGGGCGGCACTGGCAGCGGTGCTCGACGCGATCCCGGCCGAACTCCCGCTGACCGGCGTGGTGCACGCGGCCGGCATCGGCCAGGCGACCCCGCTGATGGACACCGCCGTCGAGGAGATCGCCGCCGTGCTCGGCGGAAAGGCCGACGGCGCCGCGCACCTGGACGAGCTGACCGCCGGCCTGCCGCTGGAGCTGTTCGTCGTCTTCTCCTCGATCTCGGCCACCTGGGGCTCCGGCGCCCAGGCCGTCTACGGCGCCGCCAACGCCTACCTGGAGGCCCTGGTCGAGCAGCGCCGGGCGGCCGGCCGCCCGGCGCTGGCCGTGGCGTGGGGCCCCTGGGCGGAGGCCGGCATGGCCGTGCAGGGGGAGTCGGAGGACTTCCTGCGACGGCGCGGGCTCGCCCTGCTCGACCCGGCCCTCGCCGTGCAGGCGCTCGACCGGGCCGTCGGCGGCGGCGAGGCCTGCGTCGCGGTGGCGGACGTCCACTGGGAGCGCTTCGCCCCGGCCTTCACCGCCAGCCGCCGCCGTCCGCTGATCGAGGACCTGCCCGAGGTGGTCCGGGCACTGGAAGCCCCGGCCACCGCCCCGGCCGAGGGGGTCTCCCCGCTGGCCGGGAGGCTCGCCGCGCTTCCGCCCGTCGAGCAGGAGCGGATCCTGCTCGACCTGGTCCGGCGGCTGGCGGCGGCCGTGCTCGGCCACCGCGAGGCGGGCGACGTCCCGCCGGAGACGCCGTTCAAGGGTCTCGGCTTCGACTCGCTCACCGCACTCGAACTGCGCAACGCCCTGGTGGCCGAGACCGGGCTGCGGCTGTCCGCCACCCTGGTCTTCGACCACCCCACGCCGCGCGAACTCGCCGCCCAGCTGCGCGGCGAGCTGCTCGGCACCGCGGCGGCGGCCGAGACCGTGCCGAGCGCCGCCGGCGCCGTGGACGAGCCGATCGCGATCGTCGCGATGAGCTGCCGCTACCCGGGCGGGGTCGAGAGCCCCGAACAGCTCTGGCAGCTGGTCGCCGACCGGGTCGACGCGGTCTCCGCGCTGCCCGACGACCGCGGCTGGCCGCCGCTCCCGGCGCCCTCCGGCGAGGCGGGCACGGACGCCACCTGGGCCGGCGGATTCCTGTCCGGCGTCGCCGACTTCGACCCGGCGCTGTTCGCGATCTCCCCGCGCGAGGCGCTGGCCATGGACCCGCAGCAGCGGCTGCTGCTGGAGACCGTCTGGGAGGCCTTCGAGCGGGCCGGGGTGGACGCGCGCGCGCTGCGCGGCAGCCGCACCGGCGTGTTCATCGGCACCAACGGCCAGGACTACGCGGCGCTGCTCTCCGGCCAGTCCGACAGCGAGGGGCACCGGGGCACCGGCACCGCGGCCGCCGTGCTCTCCGGCCGGATCTCGTACGTGTTCGGGCTGGAGGGCCCGGCGATGACCGTGGACACCGCCTGCTCCTCCTCCCTGGTCGCGCTGCACTCGGCCGCCGAGGCGCTGCGCCGCGGCGAGTGCACCATGGCCCTCGCGGGCGGCGCCACGGTGATGGCGACCCCGTCGGCCTTCGTGGAGTTCAGCCGGCAGCTGGGCCTGGCCGCCGACGGCCGCTGCAAGGCCTTCGCGGCCGGCGCGGACGGTACGGGCTGGGGCGAGGGCGTCGGCATCCTGCTGCTGGAGCGTCTCTCCGACGCGCGCCGCAACGGGCACCGGGTGCTCGGCGTCGTGCGGGGCAGCGCGGTCAACCAGGACGGCGCCTCCAACGGCCTGACCGCCCCGAACGGCCCCGCGCAGGAGCGGGTGATCCGTCAGGCCCTGGCCAACGCCGGGCTGTCGGTCGCCGAGGTGGACGCCGTGGAGGCGCACGGGACGGGCACCCGGCTCGGCGACCCGATCGAGGCGAAGGCCCTGCTCGCCACCTACGGGCAGGACCGCTCCGGGGAGCCGCTCTGGCTGGGCTCGATCAAGTCCAACATCGGCCACACCCAGGCCGCCGCCGGCATCGCCGGGATCATCAAGATGGTCATGGCGATGCGGAACGGCACGCTCCCGGCAACCCTGCACGTGGACGGGCCCACCCCGCACGTCGACTGGTCCACCGGTGCGGTCGAACTGCTGACCGAGGCGCGGCCCTGGCCGCGGGCCGAACGGCCGCGCCGTACCGGCGTCTCCTCCTTCGGCATGAGCGGCACCAACGCCCACGTGATCATCGAGGAGGGCGAGCCGGCCCCGGCCGCGCCCGCCGAGCGGCCGCACGGCCCGGTGCCGTGGCCGCTGTCCGGGCAGAGCCCGGAGGCGCTGCGGGCCCAGGCAGCCAGGCTCGGCGACCACCTGACGGCCCGCCCGGAGGACGGGCGGACCGAGGTGGCCCGGGCGCTGTCCGGCCGGACGGCGCTGGCGCACCGCGCGGTGGTGGTCGGGGCGGACCGGGCCGAGCAGGCCCGGGAGCTGGCGGCGCTGGCCGCCGGCGAGCCCGGCGCGGGCGTGGTCGCGGGCACGGCCGTCGAAGGCCGTACGGCGTTCCTGTTCACCGGGCAGGGAGCGCAGCGGGTGGGCATGGGCCGGGACCTCTACGAGGCCTTCCCCGCCTTCGCGGCGGCGTTCGACGCGGTCTGCGCGGAGCTGGACCTGTACCTGGACCGGCCGGTCCGGGACGTGGTGTTCGAGGGCGCCGAGGACCTGGACCGTACGGTCTGGGCCCAGGCCGGGCTGTTCGCCGTGGAGGTGGCGTCCTTCCGGCTGCTGGAGTCCTGGGGCGTGGCGCCGGACTTCCTGCTCGGTCACTCGATCGGCGAGGTGGCGGCGGCGCACGTCGCCGGGGTGTTCTCGCTGGCGGACGCCTGCGCGCTGGTCGCGGCGCGCGGCCGGCTGATGGAGGCCCTGCCCGAGGGCGGGGCGATGCTGGCGGCCGAGGCCGGCGAGGACGAGGTCCGCGAGGCGATCGGCGAGCGGCTGGACGTCGCCGCCGTCAACGGCCCCACCTCGGTGGTGGTCTCGGGCCCGACCGAGGTCGTCGAGGAGTTCGCGGCCCGCTGGCAGGCCGAGGGCCGCCGGATGCGCCGGCTGACCGTCTCGCACGCCTTCCACTCGGCCCTGATGGAGCCGATGCTCGCCGAATTCTCCTCCGTCCTGGAGAAGCTGACCTTCGCCGAGCCGCGCCTCCCGCTGCTGTCCAACGTCACCGGGACGATCGCCGAACCCGGGCTGCTCACCGAGCCGGACTACTGGGTGCGCCACGTCCGGGCGGCCGTCCGGTTCGCCGACGACGTCGCCTGGCTGGGCGAGCACGGCGTGACCCGCTTCCTGGAGCTCGGCCCCGACGGCGTGCTCTGCGGGCTGGCCCAGCAGAGCCTCCCGGACGCCGTGCTCGCCCCGCTCCAGCGGGCCGGCCGGGACCAGGTGGACGCGCTGTGGCACGGCCTCGGCCGGATCTGGACGGCCGGTGCCCCGGTCGACTGGGCGGCGGCCCTGCCGGCCGGCCCGCGCGCGGAACTGCCCACCTACGCCTTCCAGCGCGCGTGCTACTGGCCTCGGCCGGTCGCCGGAGCCGGGGACGTGGCGGCGCTCGGGCAGGCGCCCGCCGGGCACCCGCTGCTGGGCGCCGTCCTGGCCCTGGCCGGGGACGAGGGCGCGGTGCTCACCGGCCGGCTGTCCACGGCGAGCCACCCGTGGCTGGCCGACCACGCCGTGCTGGGCCGAACGGTGGTGCCCGGCACCGCGCTGGTCGAACTGGCGCTGCGGGCCGGCGAGCAGGTCGGCCGCACGGTGCTGGACGAACTGGTGGTGCGCTCCCCGCTCACGCTCCCCGAGCGGGGCGAGGTCCAGGTCCAGGTCCGGGTGGCCGCGCCCGGCGACGACGGGGACTGCCGGCTGGAGATCCACGCCCGGGCCGACAACGGCGACCGGACGCCCTGGACCTGCCACGCCACCGGCCTGCTGACCGGGACCGAGCAGGCCTCGCCCGCCGAGCACTTCGAGCTGACGGCCTGGCCGCCGCCGGCCGCCGAGCCGGTGCCGCTGGACGGCTTCTACGACACGCTGGCCGACGGCGGCTACGGCTACGGGCCGGCCTTCCGCGGCCTGCGCGCCGTCTGGCGGGCCGAGGACGCGGTCTACGCCGAGGTCGCGCTGCCCGAGCAGGCGGCGCAGGACGCGGCCGGCTTCGCCCTGCACCCGGCGCTGCTGGACGCCGCGCTGCACGCCGTCGGCTTCGCCGGCGGGAGCGAGGTCGAGGGCACCGCCCTGCCGTTCGCCTGGACCGGCGTCCGGGTGGACGCGGTGGGGGCCTCCGTCCTGCGGGCGCGGATCACCCGGGCCGCCGACGGGGTCGCGCTGCGGCTGGCCGACGGCACCGGAAGCCCGGTGGCGACGGTGCGTTCGCTGGTGATGCGCGAGGTGTCCCCGGAAGCGCTCGGCGCCTCGGCCGACACCGGACCGGACGCGCTGTTCGCGGTGGACTGGCGGCCGGTGCCCCCGGCGGCCGGTGCGGCCGAGCCGGACCGAGCCGCCTGGGCGGTGGTCGGCGAGACCGCCCCCGAGGGCGGGCCGGTCCGCCGCCACGGCGACCTGGCGGGCCTGGTCGCCGCCCTGGACGAGGGCGCTGCCGTACCGCCGGTGACCGTCCTGGCCGTCTCCGACCGCGCCGCCGACGCCCAGGGGGCCGAGGCCGTGCACGAGGTGACCGCCCGGGTGCTCGGCGAGGTACGGGCCTGGCTGGCCGAGGAGCGGTTCGCCGACTCCCGGCTGGTCGTGCTCACCCGCGGGGCGACCGAGGCCGGGTCCGGCAGCGCCGGCGAGGCCTCCCTGGCCGGCGCCGCCGTGTGGGGACTGGTCCGCTCCGCGCAGACCGAGAACCCGGACCGGATCGTGCTGGTGGACCTCGAGCCGCAGGGCGGCGCGGCCGACCCGTGGGCCGGCTGGCCCGCCCTGATGGGCGGCGAGGAGCCCCAACTCGCGGTCCGCGGCGGCGACATCAGGGTGCCGAGGCTGGTCCGGGAGGCGAGCGTCGCCCGGCTGGCCCCGCCGGAGCCCGCGGGTGCCTGGCGGCTCGGTCTCGCGGGGCGGGGCACCGGGCTGGAGGACGTGGCGCTGGTGGCCGCGCCGGACGCCGACGCGCCGCTGGGCGCGGGCGAGGTCCGGGTCGCGGTGCGCTCGGCGGGCGTCAACTTCCGGGACGTGCTGATCGGTCTGGGCATGTACCCGGACCGGACGGCCGTGATGGGCTCCGAGGCCTCCGGCGTCGTGCTGGAGGTCGGCTCCGGGGTGACCGACCTCGCCCCGGGCGAGCGGGTCTTCGGCTTCTTCGCCGGCGGCGCGGCCGTCCGGGCCGTCACCGACCGGCGGCTGCTGGCCCGCGTCCCGCAGGGCTGGTCCTTCGCTCAGGCCGCCTCGGTGCCGCTGGTGTTCGCCACCGCCTACTACGGGCTGCGCGACCTCGCCGACGCGAAGCGCGGCGAGTCGGTGCTGGTGCACGCCGCGGCCGGCGGCGTCGGCATGGCGGCCGTCCAACTCGCCCGCCACTTCGGGCTGGAGGTGTACGGCACCGCCAGCCCCGGCAAGTGGCGCACGCTGCGGGAACTGGGGCTGGACGAGGCGCACATCGCCTCCTCCCGCGACCTCGCCTTCGAGGAGCGGTTCCGCGCCGCGACCGGCGGGCGCGGGGTCGACCTGGTGCTCAACTCGCTGGCCGGCGGGTTCACCGACGCCTCGCTGCGGCTGCTGGCCGAGGGCGGGCGCTTCCTGGAGATGGGCAAGACCGACGTCCGGCAGCCGGCCGGCCTCTGGTACCGGGCCTTCGACCTGGGCGAGGCCGGACCGGCCCGGATGGGCGGCATCCTGCACGAGGTGATCGAGCTGTTCGAGGCCGGTGCGCTGCGGATGCTGCCGATCACCGCCTGGGACGTCCGGGACGCGATCGGTGCCTTCCGGCACGTCAGCCAGGCCCGGCACGTCGGCAAGAACGTGCTGACGCTGCCGGTGGAGCCGGACCCCGAGGGCACGGTGCTGATCACCGGCGGCACCGGGACGCTGGGCGGGCTGCTGGCCCGGCACCTGGCCGCCGGCCACGGCGTGCGCCACCTGACCCTGCTGAGCCGTCGCGGTGCGCAGGGCCCGGGTGTGCCGGAACTCCTCGCCGAGCTGGCTGCGTCGGGTGCTCAGGCGGAGGTCGTCGCCTGCGACGCGGCCGACCGCACCGCGCTGGCCCGGCTGCTCGAGGGCCTCACCCGTCCGCTGACGGGCGTGGTGCACGCCGCCGGTGTGCTGGACGACGGGGTGTTCGGCGCCCTGACGCCCGAGCGCCTGTCCGGCGTGCTGCGCCCGAAGGTGGACGCGGCGCTCAACCTGCACGAGCTGACGGCCCACCTGGACCTGTCGATGTTCGTGCTGTACTCCTCGGTGTCGGGCACCTTCGGTTCCGGCGGGCAGGCCAACTACGCGGCCGCGAACGCCTTCCTGGACGCCCTGGCCGCGCGGCGGACGGCCTCCGGCCAGGCCGGCCAGTCGCTGGCCTGGGGTCTGTGGGAGCAGGCCAGCGGGCTCACCGGCCACCTCGGGAAGGTCGACCAGGCCCGGGCCGGCAGCCTCAGCGCACCGCTGTCCACCGCCCGCGCGCTCGCCCTGTTCGACCGGGCGCGCACCGTGGGCCGCTCCCACCTGGTACCGGTGGACATCGACCTGGGCGTGCTGCGCGCCGCCGCCCACCCGGTGCCCGCGCTGCTGCGGGCGCTGGTGGGCGGACCGGTCCGCCGGGCCGCCGACAACCGGCGCCCGGACGGCCCGGCGCTGGCCGAGCGGCTGGCCGCGATGGCCGAGGCCCAGCGCGACGCCGCCCTGCTGGACCTGGTCACCGGGAACGCCGCGGTGGTCCTCGGACACGGCTCGACGGACGCCGTCGCGGCCGACCGGCCGTTCAAGGACCTCGGGTTCGACTCGCTGACCTCGGTCGAGCTGCGCAACCGGCTGAACACCGCCACCGGCCTGCGGCTGCCCCCGACCCTGGTCTTCGACCACCCGACCCCCGCCGCGCTCGCCCGCCACCTGCGGGAGAGCCTGCTGCCGGAGGCCGATCCGGTCGAGGACCTGCTCAGCCGGCTGGCCGGGATGGAGGCCGACCTGGTCGCGCTGGCCGGGGCGGAACGGGCCGGGGCGCGCGCCAGGCTGGAGCAGCTGCTCGACCGGTTGCGGGACGCCGACGTGCCGTCGGCGGAGCAGGACGACAGCGATCTGGAGTCGGCGACGGCGGAGGACATCTTCGCCCTGATCGACGACGAGCTGGGGAGCTGACGAGAGGCCGGGGAGCCGACGGCGCGCTCGGGAGCTGACGAGAGGCCGGGGAACCGACGGCGGGCCGCCCCTCACGGGGGGCGGCCCGTCTCAGGTCACCAGACCGCGCCGGAACGCCTCGCCGACCGCGCCCGCCCGGTCGCGCACGCCGAGCTTGTCGTAGATCCGCAGCAGGTGCGTCTTCACGCTGGCCTCGGTGATGAAGAGCTTGCCGGCGACCTCCTTGTTGGAGGAGCCGTGGGCGACCAGCCGCATCACCTCCAGCTCGCGGGCGCTCAGCACACCGAGGCTGGGCCGGCGCACCCGGTCCATCAGCCGCTTGGTGATGGTGGGGGAGAGCATCGCGTCGCCCCGCGCCGCCACCCGGGCCGCGCGCAGCAGCTCCTCGGTGGGCGCGTCCTTGAGCAGGTAGCCGGTGGCGCCCGCCTCGATCGCGGGCAGTACGTCGTTGTCGGTGTCGAAGGTGGTCAGCACCAGCACCCGTACCTCGGGCGCGCTCTCGCCGAGCCGCTGGATCGCGGTGACGCCGTCCATCACCGGCATCCGCAGGTCCATCAGCACCAGGCCGGGTTTCAGCTCGGCGACCAGGTCGAGCGCCTCGGCGCCGTTGCCGGCCTCGCCGACCACCTCGAACTCGGGGCTGTTGGCGAACGCGCCGCGCAGCCCGTCCCGGACGATCGGGTGGTCGTCCACGATCAGCAGCCGGACGGGCGCGGTCGAGGCGCTCATGCGTCGCCGCCCCGGCGGATCGCGGGCACGCTCGCGTTGACCGCGGTGCCCGAGCCGGGCGCGCTCTCCACGGTCAGCGTCCCGAGCACCCGGTCGAGCCGCCGGCGCAGGCCGTCCAGCCCGTAGCCGCCCTCGCCGTCGACGGGCGGCGGCCCGTCGAGGTCGGTCACGGTGAAGCCGACCCCGTCGTCGTGAACGTCCAGCATGACCGTGTCCTCCAGGTAGGAAATAGTCAGCCTGACCTTACTGGCAGCGGCGTGCTTCGCCACGTTCGCGAGCGTCTCCTGGGCGACGCGGAACAGCGCGATCTCGATCTCCGTCAGCAGCGGGACGGGATCGCCGGTGGCCTCCACGCAGGCCGGGACTCCCTCGCGGGCCGACCAGCGCCGGGCGAGGTCCTGGATCGCGTTCGGCAGCTGCGCCTCCTCGAGCTCCACCGGCCGCAGCGCGGCCACCGAGCGCCGGGCCGCGGTGAGGCTCTCCCGCGCCAGCACCCGGGCCTGTTCGAGGTGCCACTCGCGCTGCTCGGGCCGCGGCCGGGCCTGGTCGGCGGCCTGGAGCTGGGTGACGATGCCGGCCAGCCCCTGGGCGATGGTGTCGTGGATCTCCCGGGCCATCCGCTGCCGCTCGTCCTGGATGCCCGCCTCCCGGGCCTGGATCAGCAGTTGGGCGTGCAGGCCGTTGTTCTCGGTGATCACCGTCTGCAACTCGGCCACCAGCCGCCGGCGTTCCTCGCTGCGCTCGTTGAAGCGCTGCGACAGGTTGCCGAAAAGGCCGATCAGACAGGTCTGGAGGAAGACCGAGGCGGCCGCGATGGCGATCCGCTCCGGGGTGTCCGGCACCCCGCCGGGGATCAGGTTGACGATCAGCGAGGTGGCGCAGACGCTGGCGAAGGCCCACTGCGGCGGGAGCAGGTCGTAGGCCTGCACGAACCCGATCACGGCGAACACGAAGAAGATCGGGTGCTGCGTCATCAGCAGCGCGGCCAGCACCTGTTGGCCCGCCACGTAGGTCAGCATCGGGCCGGTGCGGCCGGTCCACCGCGTCGACCGCAGGGTGTACATCGCCAGCGTCCACGCGGCGGTCACCACGACCAGCGGGAGGACGGTGACGTGCGCGGTGGCCGTGCCCTCCTCCGGCTGCACGACGCACAGCACGGTGGCCACGCTCAGCAGCACGATCGGCAGGGGGGCGAGGAAGCGGCGGAGCTCGATCGGTTCGTCGCTCTTCATGGTGCTGCTCCTCGCCCCCGCTGCTCCCCGGCTCCCCGCCGTCCCGCGACCGCCCGTGATCACGGAACTCCAGCCTATGCCTACTCCCAGCGGAAGAGGCGCGCCGCCGCGACACCGAAGACCACCGTGTAGCCGACCAGGACCAACAGCGCCGTGGCGCCCGGCAGATGACCCTTGGCCACGTCGCCGAAGGCCTGGACGGAGGCGCCGAGCGGAGTGAAGTCACCGATCCGGTTGACCGCGGCGGGCATCTGGTCGCGCGGCACGTACAGGCCCGCGAAGAACATCAGCGGGAAGAACAGCATGCTGCCCGCGCCGGTGGCGGCCTTGGTGGTCTTGAGCACCGAGGCGACGAACAGCCCGATGGACAGCACGGCGGTGGCCGAGAGCAGGAAGGTGAGCACGAAGCCGGCCGGGTTGTCCGGCAGCTTGACGTCCCACAGCAGGCGGGCGGTCGCGAGCACCAGGACGGTGGTGGCGATCGCCACGGTGATCTGCACCACCAACTGGGCGACCAGCACCCGGGCCGGGCCCACCGGCGTGGTCGACAGCCGGCGCAGGATGCCCTTCTCCCGGTAGCCCACCAGGTAGGTCGGGGTGATGAACAGGCCGGTCATCGCGAAGGCCAGCACCACGGTGACGGGCGTGTAGGAGTCGATGACGCGCTGGCCGAGGTCGGCCTTGAACTCGCGGGAGGACGGGATGCTGCCGATGATCACCACCAGGGCGACCGGGAAGAGCAGCGTCCAGAAGTACGCGGCCGGGTCTCGCAGGAAGAGCTTGAACTCCACGGCCGTGAGCCGGTTCATCGCCCGCACGGGGGGTCTCCTTCTAGGGGTCAGGGGCTTGCTACGGGGCCGGGGATCAATGGGAGGGGTGGTCGAACCGGCGGCCGGTCAGGGCGAGGAACGCGTCCTCCAGACTGGCCAGCTCCGCGCGCAGGTCGGCCGCGACGATCTGGTTGCGGGCGAGCGCCGAGGTGACGGCGTACACCAGGTTGCCGGTGCCGGTGACCTCCACCTGGGAGCCGTGCCGCTGCACCGAGGTCACCTCGGGCAGCGAGGTCAGGATGGCGTCGTCGAGCGGAGAGGTCGGGCGGAAGCGCACCTTCTGCTCCGCGCCCACCCCGGCCACCAGACCGGCGGGGGAGTCCAGCGCGACGATCCGGCCGCCGTCGATCAGGGCCAGCCGGTCGCAGAGCCGCTCGGCCTCCTCCATGAAGTGGGTGACCAGGACGACGGTGATGCCCCGGGCGCGGACCTGCTCGATCAGCTCCCAGGTGTCCCGCCGGGCCGCCGGGTCCAGACCGGTGGTCAGCTCGTCCAGCACGGCGACCTTCGGGTTGCCGACCAGCGCCAGCGCGATGGACAGCCGCTGCTTCTGGCCCCCGGAGAGGCTGGCGAACGGACTGTCCATCTTGTCCAGCAGGTTCAGCTCGGCGAGCAGCTCCCGCCAGTCCGCGTGGTCCTCGTAGAAGGAGGCGTACAGCTCCATCGCCTCGGCGACCCGCAGCTTGTCGGGCATCTCGCTCTTCTGCAGCTGCATGCCCAGGATGTGGCGCAGCTTGGCGCCGTCGTGCCGGGGGTCCAGGCCGTGCACCGAGATGCTGCCGCCGGACGGCTTGCGCAGCCCGGCGATGCACTCGACCGTGGTGGTCTTCCCGGCGCCGTTGGGGCCGAGGATGCCGAAGATCTCCCCCTCCCGCACCTCGAAGGAGATGTCGTCCACGACGACCTTCTGGCCGTACTGCATCCGCAGGTTCGAAACGACGATCGCTGGCACCGTCTTGGTCTCCGTTCTCCGAGGTCCCACCAGTGTCCGGCCCGCACCGCTCCGCCCGGATCGACCCGGTGACATCCGTACGGTGGAACTTCCCGCGATCGAACGGTTGACACCCGGGCGTCCCGGACCGCCACCGCTCGTCGCGGCGGGCTCCGGGGATCCCCGGCCCCCGGCCCCTATTTCGCCTCCCCGGGCCACGGATAGGGGTGTCGGCCCCTTCGCCGCCGTGCCACGCTCGGCCCCATCCGCGGAGGCTGAAGGGGCACAGGACGATGGAGTCGAGTGAGCGGCAACTCCGGGCGCAGATGCGCTTCTTCCACGACCTGGTGCGCAAGCTCACCGCCCAGGGCGATCCCTACGCCAAGGTGCTGAGCGCGCCCGACAACCCCTACCCCGCGTACGAGGAGATCCGGGCGCGGGGACGGATCTACCGCAGCCCGCTGGGCACCTGGGTCACCACCGACCACGAACTCGCCAACCAGGTGCTGCGGGACAAGCGCTTCGGCGTGCGCAAGGCGGACGGCGAGAAGGTGCCGGAGTTCATGAACTTCGACAACTCCATGCTCGGCCTCGACCCGCCGCACCACACCCGGCTGCGCCGGATGACCATGCCCACGCTCAACCCCCGCATCGTCGAGCGCTGGCGCGGCCGGGCCGAGGAGATCTGCCACCGCCTGATCGACGACATCCTGGCCGAGGGCGACCGGTTCGACCTGATGACCGCCTTCGCCCACCACCTGCCGACCGCGGTGATCGGCGACCTGGTCGGCATCCCCGAGGAGGACCGGGAGCACTTCCACCACCTCAGCCGGGAGATCGTCCCGCTGCTGGACGGCGTGGTCACCTACGAGAAGGCGCGCAGCGTGGACGCCGCCATCGCCGGGATGACCGAACTGTTCACCCGGATCGTCGAGCAGCGCCGGGTCGAGCCGCGCGAGGACATGATCAGCCGGATGCTGCCGCTGGTCGACGAGGGCAGCCTGAGCATGGACGAACTGCTGCCGCTGTGCATGTTCCTGCCGCTGGCCGGCACCGAGACCACCGTCAACCTGATCGGCAACGGCATCCTGGCGCTGCTGCGCCACCCCGAGCAGTGGCGGATGGTGGCCGAGAACCCGGACCTGGCCCAGGCCGTGGTCAACGAGACGCTGCGCCACGACCCGCCGGTGCAGACCTACCGGCGGATCGCCCACGAGCCGGTCGAGCTGGGCGGGGTCGCCCTGCCCGTCGACGGCGAACTGGCGATCGTGGCCGCCGGGGCCAACCGGGACCCGAAGGTCTTCCCCGACCCGGCCCGCTTCGACATCACCCGGGTCAGCCGCAACGACACCCTGGCGTTCTCGGCCGGCATCCACTACTGCCTCGGCGCACCGCTGGCCAGGTTCGAGGCCGAGGTGGCCTACCGGACCCTCATCTCCCGGATGCCCGGGCTGCGGCAGGCCGGGCCGGTGCGCCGGCGGGGCTCCTTCATCATCCGCGGCCTGCGGGAGTTCCCGCTGTCGGCGGGCTGACCCGGCGTCGGCGCACGGCTCCCCACCGCGGGTCGGCCGCGACCGGACCACGACCGCGTACGGCGCGACCCGCGCATCCGGCACACCCAGTGGAGAAATCATGGCGGAACCGATCGTCCTCGCCGAAGGACTGCACAAGCACTTCGGCGAGGTCCACGCCCTGCGAGGGCTCGACCTCGCCGTCCCGGCCGGGACGGTCTGCGGGGTGCTCGGCCCCAACGGCGCCGGCAAGACCACCGCGGTGAACATCCTCTCGACCCTGATGGACCCGGACGCCGGGCACGCCAGGATCGCCGGGCTGGACGTGGTCCGCCAGGCCGACCGGGTGCGCTCGGTGATCGGCCTGACCGGACAGTACGCCGCGGTGGACGAGAAGCTGACCGGCCGCGGCAACCTGCGGATGTTCGGCCGGCTCCACCACCTGCCCCGGCGGCAGGTGATCCAGCGGGCCGACGAACTCCTGGAGCGCTTCGACCTGATGGAGGCGGCCGACCGGCAGGTGCGCGGCTACTCCGGCGGCATGCGCCGCCGGCTCGACCTCGTCGCCAGCCTGATCGTGCGCCCCCAGGTGCTCTTCCTGGACGAGCCGACCACCGGCCTCGACCCGCGCAGCCGCGGCGAGATCTGGGACTGCGTGCGGGAACTCGTCGCCGACGGCACCACCGTGCTGCTCACCACCCAGTACCTGGACGAGGCCGACCACCTGGCCGACGACATCGCGGTGGTGGACGGCGGCCGGGTGATCGCCGAGGGCACTCCCGACGGGCTCAAGTCGATGATCGGCGACCGCTTCGACGTGGTCGTCGAGGACCCGGGGCTGCTGTCGCAGGCCGCCGCCGTGCTGCACCGGCTGGCCGGGGCCGAGCCGACCGAGACCGGCGAGAACAGCCTGAGCGTGCCGTCCGCGAACGGCGCCGTGCGGGTCGCCGAGCTCGTCCGGGAGCTGGACAGGGCGGGGGTCGCGGTCGCCGACGTCAGCCTGCGCCGCCCCACCCTCGACGAGGTGTTCCTGCGCCTCACCGACCGCTCGGCCCCGACCGACACCGAAACCGACGGCGACGCCCCGGCCGGCGCCCGAGCCGCCGACCGACTCAAGGACCACGCCTGATGACCGTCCAGAGCACCCCCGTTGCCCGCCGGACCCCGGTGACCCGTCTGCGCTGGGCCCTGGCGGACGGCCTCGTCCTCGTCGGGCGCGAGTTCAGCCGGCTGCGGCAGGAACCCGGCTCGCTGATCGCCGCCCTGATCTTCCCCGCCGTGATGGTGCTGCTGTTCGGCTACGTCTTCGGCAGCGCGATCCAGGTGCCGGGCGGCGGTGACTACCGCGCCTTCCTGATGCCGGGGCTGTTCGCCATGGTGACGGCCAGTTCGGTGGTCGCGGTGATCGAGAGGGTCGCCGGCGACGTCTCGCGCGGACTGATGAACCGGTTCCGCTCGATGCCGATGTCCCGGGTCGCGGTGCCCTTCGGACACACCGCCTCCGACCTGGTCGGCGGCCTGCTCAGCATCGCGATCATGGCGGTCGCCGGCCTGCTGGTCGGCTGGCGCGCCTCCGACGGGCTGCTGAACGCCCTGGCCGGCTTCGGACTGCTGGTGCTGATGCGCTACGCGCTCAGCTGGGTCGGCTGCTTCTTCGGCCTGAAGGTCCCCAACGAGCAGATGGCGCAACAGCTCACGCTGCTGGTGATGCCGGTGACCGTGCTGTCGAACGCCTTCGTGCCGACCGACGGGCTGCCCGGCTGGCTGCGGTTCATCGCCGAGTGGAACCCGCTCAGCGCCCTGACCGCCGCCTGCCGCGAGCTGTTCGGCAACCCGGGGACGGTGGCCGGCTCGCACGCCTGGCCGGTGGACCACCCGGTGGCCGCGACGGTGCTGTGGTCGGTGGGACTGCTGGTGGTCTTCGTTCCGCTGTCGGTGCGTTCGTTCCAGCGCAAGAACCGCTGACCCGGCGAGGGCCGGTCCGGCACGGATCCGCCGGACCGGCCCCAGGGCCGGCGGGGATCCCCGGGAAGGGACCGGGGTCCCGCCGGAAGTCCCCGGACCGGCACCCCTAACTGTGGGGCCGGTCCGCGGGGACCGGCATCCGCCCTGCTTAGGGGTTGGTGCCGGTGGATCCGCTCCCTAAGCTCGCGGATGACTCGCCATCAGGTACGACGGGAATCTCCACCCGGCGGACCGCGGTGGCCCTTGCGAAACGCCAAATCCGCCAGGTCGACGTGGTGGGCGATTCCACCCGTGAATTTCGTACGGCTATTTCCGGCGCATTACGTGTTGAGGTGTCCCATGCCTGAGGTCCATGCCGATGACGCTGCCATCGCCGTCGTAGGAATCGCCTGCCGCCTGCCGGGCGCCGCGAACCCGCGCGCCTTCTGGAAGCTGCTGTGCGACGGCGTGGACGCGATCGGGGAGTTCCCCGTCGACCGCGGCGAGCCGGCCGA
This sequence comes from Kitasatospora sp. NPDC005856, assembly GCF_040629945.1. Lineage (NCBI taxonomy): Bacteria > Bacillati > Actinomycetota > Actinomycetes > Kitasatosporales > Streptomycetaceae > Kitasatospora > Kitasatospora sp. NPDC005856. Next base: position 66,858 of record NZ_JBEXWT010000045.1, read on the forward strand.
CCGGGACGTGCCGCGCCGCGGCGGCTTCCTCGACCGGATCGACGGGTTCGACCCGGGCTTCTTCGGCATCTCGCCGCGCGAGGCCACCGCCATGGACCCGCAGCAGCGGCTCATGCTGGAGCTGAGCTGGGAGGCGCTGGAGGACGCCCGGATCGTGCCGGACGCCCTGCGCGGCAGCCGCACCGGCGTCTTCGTCGGCGTGATGGCCTCCGACTACGCCACCCTCGCCGAGCGCGGCGGCACCGCGCGGATCGGCCCGCACTCCCTGGCCGGCCTGCAGCGCGGCCTGATCGCCAACCGGGTCTCCTACGCCGTCGGCCTGCGCGGCCCCAGCATGACCGTCGACGCCGGACAGTCCTCCTCCCTGGTCGCCGTGCACGTCGCCGCCGACAGCCTGCGGCGCGGCGAGGCCACCCTCGCCCTGGCCGGCGGGGTGCACCTGATCGCGGCCCCGGAGAGCACCGTCGGCGCGGCCCGCTTCGGCGCGCTCTCCCCGGACGGCCGCTGCTACACCTTCGACGAGCGCGCCAACGGCTACGTCCGCGGCGAGGGCGGCGTGGTCGTCGCACTCAAGACCGTCGCCCGGGCCGTCGCCGACGGCGACCGGATCCACGCCGTCATCCGCGGCAGCGCCGTCAACAACGACGGCGGCGGCGACAGCCTGACCACCCCCAGCCGCGACGCCCAGGCCGACGTGCTCGCCGCCGCCTACCGCCGCGCCGGGATCGCCCCCGCCGCGGTGCGCTACGTCGAACTGCACGGCACCGGCACGGCCGTCGGCGACCCGATCGAGGCGGCGGCCCTCGGCACCGTCCTCGGCGCCGGCCGCACCGCCGACACCGCGCTGCGGGTCGGCTCCGCCAAGACCAACATCGGCCACCTCGAAGGCGCCGCCGGCGCGGCCGGCCTGCTCAAGGCCGTCCTGTCGGTGGCCAACCGGCAGCTCCCGCCGAGCCTCAACTTCGAGCGCCCCAACCCGCGCATCCCGCTGGACGAACTCGGCCTGCGGGTGCAGACCGCCCTCGAACCCTGGCCCGAGGGCCCGCGGATCGCGGGCGTCAGCTCCTTCGGCATGGGCGGCACCAACTGCCACGTCGTGCTCACCGACTGGCCCGGCCGGGCCGAGGAGCCGCGCGAGCGGACCGCCCCCGCCGACGCGCCGGTGCTCTGGCCGCTGTCCGGCCGCACCGGGGACGCGCTGCGCGAGCAGGCCGCCCGGCTGCGCGCCCACCTGGAGACCGCTCCCGCCGCCGACCCGGCCGACATCGGCCACTCCCTGGCCACCACCCGCGCCGCCTTCGGCCACCGGGCGGCCGTGCTCGGCCGCAGCCGGGACGAACTGCTGCGCCGCCTCGGCTCCCTGGCCGCCGGCGAGCCCGTGCGCGGGGTGGTCTCCGGGGAGACGGACGAGGGCCGCACGGCCTTCCTGTTCTCCGGCCAGGGCTCGCAGCGCGTCGGCATGGGCCGGGGCCTGTACGAGGCGTTCCCGGTGTTCGCCGAGGCCTTCGACGCGGTCTGCGCGGAGCTGGACCCGCTGCTCGGCCGGTCGGTGAAGGACGTGGTGTTCGGGGGCGCCGAGGAGCTGGACCGTACGGTCTGGACCCAGGCCGGGCTGTTCGCGGTCGAGGTGGCGACCTTCCGACTGCTCGAATCCTGGGGTGTGGCACCGGAGTTCCTGCTCGGGCACTCGATCGGCGAGATCGCCGCCGCGCACGTGGCCGGGGTGTTCCCGCTGGCGGACGCGTGCGCCCTGGTGGCGGCTCGCGGCCGGCTGATGGAGGCGCTGCCCGAGGGCGGCGCGATGCTCGCCGTGCAGGCCTCCGAGGCCGAGGTGCGCGCGGAGATCGGCGAGCGGCTGGACGTCGCGGCCGTCAACGGCCCCACCTCGGTGGTGGTTTCGGGTCCGGTCGAGACGGTCGAGGAGTTCGCGGCCGAGTGGGCCGCGCAGGGCCGCAAGACCAGCAGGCTGACCGTCTCGCACGCCTTCCACTCGGCCCTGATGGAGCCGATGCTCGCCGAATTCGCCGCGGTCCTCGCCGAGTTGACGTTCAGCGAGCCGCGGATCCCGATCGTCTCCGACCTGACCGGCGAGATCGCCGAGCCCGGACAGCTCACCACCCCCGACTACTGGGTCCGCCAGGTCCGCGAGGCCGTCCGCTTCGCCGACGGCGTCGAGGCGCTGAACCGCCGGGGCGTCACCCGCTTCCTCGAACTCGGCCCCGACGGCGTGCTCTGCGCGATGGCCCGCCAGACCGGCGCCGAGGGCGCGCTCGTCCCGGCCCTGCGCAAGGACCGCGACGACGCGGAGACCCTGCTCGGCGCCGTCGCCCGGCTGCACACCGCCGGCGTGCCGCTGGACTGGGACGCCGTCTTCGCCGGCCACGACCCCCGACCGGTCGACCTGCCCACCTACGCCTTCCAGCGCCGCCGCTTCTGGCTGGACGCGCCCGCCGCTCCGGCCGTCGAACCCGCCGCCTCCGCGCCGGCCCCGACCCAGGCCCCGGCCGGGGTTCCGGCCGAGCGCGCCGCCGAGCGCCGGGACGACCGGGCGCTGCTCCACCAGATCCGCGCCCAGGTCGCCGCCGTCCTCGACTACGAGACCCCCGCGGACGTGGACGCCCGGCTCACCTTCCGCGACCTCGGCTTCGACTCGCTCACCGCCGTCGAACTGCGCGACCGTCTCGCCGTCGCCACCCGGCTGCGGCTGCCGGACTCCCTGATCTTCGACCACCCGACCCCGCTGCGACTGGCCGAGCACCTCTCCGGCCTGCTCTACGGCGAGCCCGCCGCCGTCGCGCCCGCGGCGCCCGCCGCCGGGAGCGACGAGCCGATCGCGATCGTCGCCATGAGCTGCCGCTACGCGGGCGGCATCGACACCCCCGAGGCCCTCTGGCAGGCCGTCCTCGACGGCCGCGACCTGGTCACCGGCTTCCCCGAGGACCGCGGCTGGGACATCGCCGGCGTCTACGCCGACGAGGGCCGCAACCCGACCGGCGCGCTCACCCCCGCCGGGGCGTTCCTCACCGACGCGACCCGCTTCGACGCGGCGTTCTTCGGCATCTCCCCGCGTGAGGCCCTCGCCATGGACCCGCAGCAGCGGCTCCTGCTGGAGACCGCCTGGGAGGCCGTCGAGCGCCTCGGCGTCGACCCGGCCGCGCTGCGCGGCAGCCGCACCGGCGTGTTCGTCGGCGCCACCGCCCAGGACTACGGCCCCCGGCTGCACGAGGCCCCGGCCGACCTGGAAGGCCACCTGCTGACCGGCAACACCGCGAGCGTCGCCTCCGGCCGGATCGCCTACGTGCTGGGCCTGGAGGGCCCGGCGGTCACCGTGGACACGGCCTGCTCCTCCTCGCTGGTCGCCCTGCACCTGGCCGCCCAGTCGCTGCGCCTCGGCGAGTGCGAACTGGCCCTGGCCGGCGGTGCCACCGTGCTGGCGACGCCCGGCATGTTCATCGAGTTCAGCCGGCAGCAGGGCCTGTCGGCCGACGGCCGGTGCAAGGCCTTCGCCGAGGGCGCCGACGGCACCGGCTGGGGCGAGGGCGTGGGCCTGCTGGCCCTGGAGCGGCTCTCCGACGCCGAACGGCTGGGCCACCCGGTGCTCGCGGTGATCCGCGGCAGCGCCATCAACCAGGACGGCGCCTCCAACGGCCTCGCCGCGCCGAACGGCCCCTCCCAGGAGCGGGTGATCCGCCAGGCGCTGGCCGGCGCCGGACTCACCGCCGCCGACGTGGACGCCGTCGAGGCGCACGGCACCGGCACCGCCCTCGGCGACCCGATCGAGGCCGGGGCGCTGCTGGCCACCTACGGCCGGGACCGCGCCGCCGAGGACCCGCTCTGGCTCGGCTCGGTGAAGTCGAACATCGGGCACACCCAGGCGGCGGCCGGCGTCGCCGGGATCATCAAGATGGTGCAGGCGATGCGGCACGGCACGCTGCCGCGCACCCTGCACGCCGACGCCCCCTCCAGCCGGGTGGACTGGACCGCCGGCGGCGTCCGGCTGCTGACCGAGGCCCGGGACTGGCCCGAGCACGGGCGCCCGCGCCGGGCGGCGGTCTCCTCCTTCGGCATCAGCGGCACCAACGCCCACATGATCGTCGAGAGCGTGCCGCAGGTCGCCCCGGCGGCCCCGGCCGCCCCCGTGACCGGTCCGCTGCCGTTCCCGCTCTCCGCCCACGGCGAGGCCGCGCTGCGCGCCCAGGCCGCCCGGCTGGCCGAGGCCGTCCGCACCGGCGCCGCGCCGGTCGCCGGGTCCGCCGCCGCGCCGGCCGTCGGGT